>VGRB01000166.1 GCA_016875475.1 Deltaproteobacteria bacterium | reverse complement strand
AGACCTACATGGGAACCGGGATCGGACCGCCGTCCATGTAGCACTGCTGCGCCTGGTTCCAGCACGATCCCTGGACCGCCTTCTGGAGGCACGCGTTCGACGGCGGCAGGCCGCACGCCTGGACGATGCACTGGGCGAGCGCCATGAAGAGCTGCTGGGACTGCTGGGACGCGCCGCTCATGCACTGGCTCAGGCACTGCTGCGTGAGCGCCGGGCAGCCCGTCACGCAGGACAGGATCTGGGAGCAGGACTTGCCGGAGGCGGTGCACTGGCCGTTCTTGCAGGTCGTGCCGGGCCAGCACTCGCCGCAGGACCCGCCGCACCCGTCGTCGCCGCACTGCTTGTTCCAGCAGTTGGGCTCGCAGACGTACTCGCAGGTGCCCCAGGACGAGCACTGGTAGCCGGGCGGGCACCACCCGCACTGGCCCCCGCAGCCGTCGCTGCCGCACTGCTTGCCGTAGCACTGGGGGGTGCAGGAGACGCACGCGACGTAGTACTTCTCGCAGTACTGCTTCGCGGAGGAGTAGAAGCAGTCCGGGGAGATCTGGCCGGTCGACCCGGGCTTGCAGTACTGCCTCACGCACTTGCCGAGCTCGTAGAAGTACTCCTGCCGGGACGGCTCGACCTGCTGGCCGCACATGTCGAGGCACGTCTCGAACGGCCCGCCGCACCCGAGCAGGCAGTCGATGCCCTGCTGGCACGACAGGTACTGGCCGCCCTCGCACCGGCCCCAGTCGTTGCACCACTGGCCGTCCGGGCACCACCCGCACTGGCCCCCGCAGCCGTCGTCGCCGCACTCCTTCCACGTGCCGTCCGTGGACGAGCAGTCGGGGACGCACCCGCAGCCGCCGCACTGCTGGCACTCGGACACGCAGACCTCGTCCCACGCGCCCTCGCAGCAGAACGGGTCCATCCCGCAGACGCACGGCTCGCACATGCACCCGCCGCACCCCGGCATGCCGGACGGCGTGCAGCCGTCGGACGGGGGCGAGCAGTAGCCGCCGTACGGGTCGCAGGCCCACCCGTCCGGGCACGAGCCGCACTGGCCGCCGCACCCGTCGTCGCCGCACTCCTTCCCCTCGCAGGACGGCTGGCAGAGGGGCTCGCAGCGGCCGGCCACGCACTCGCTGTCGTCCGGGCAGATGCCGCACGTGCCGCCGCACCCGTTCGGGCCGCACTCCTTGCCGTCGCACGAGACCTTGCAGACGCACTGGCCGTTGCCCGCGCAGACCTCGGGCGCGACGCACGCGCCGCACAGGCCGCCGCACCCGTCCGGGCCGCACTCCTTGCCGGCGCACACCGGCTGGCACGGGCAGCGGCCGTACGCGTTGCACGCCGCGCCGCCGGGGCACGTGCCGCACTGGGCGCCGCACCCGTCCGACCCGCACTGCTTCCCGACGCAGTTCGGGGTGCACGAGGTGCACGCGACGTAGAGGGCCTTGCACTCGCCCTGGAGCGCCTTCGCGAAGCACCCGCTGTCGTCCGGCTGCCCGCCGCACTGCGCGGTCAGGCAGATCATCAGGTCGGTCCACTGCTTCTGGGCCGCGGGGGACGCGTTCTGGAAGCACGCCTCGTTGCACGCGTCGTCCCCGTTCGGGCAGGCCCAGGTGCAGGTCAGGATGTCGTAGCACGACACGAACTCGATGCACTGGCCGGCCTTGCACGCCTCGTCCGTGCCGCACGCGCCGCAGGCGCCGCCGCAGCCGTCCGGGCCGCACTGCTTGCCCTTGCACTGGGGCACGCAGGTCGGCACGCACGCCCCGTTCCCGCCGCAGTAGTAGTCGGCCGGGCAGGTGCCGCAGACGCCGCCGCAGCCGTCCGGGCCGCACTGCTTCCCGACGCAGCTCGGCTGGCACTCCTTCTGGCAGACCCCCGCCGCGCACCAGTACCCGGAGGGGCACGCGCCGCAGGTGCCGCCGCAGCCGTCCGGGCCGCACTTCTTGTTCGCGCACGACGGGATGCAGCCGCCGGTGCAGTCGCCGGCGACGCACTCCTGGCCGGCCGGGCACTTGCCGCAGGAGCCTCCGCAGCCGTCGGAGCCGCACTCCTTGCCGCCGCACGCGGGCACGCACGTGCACTGCCCCGCCCACGTGCAGACCTCGTCCGGCTGGCACTGTCCGCACGCGCCGCCGCAGCCGTTCGGGCCGCACTCCTTCCCGCCGCACGACGGCACGCACGAGCACAGGCCGGACGCCTGGCAGGTCGAGCCGGCCGGGCACGCGCCGCACTGGCCGCCGCAGCCGTCCGCGCCGCACTGGCGGCCGGTGCAGTTCTGGGTGCAGGTGATGCACGCGTAGTACAGAGGCTTGCAGACGCCGTAGTAGGCGTCCATGTAGCACTCGTCGCTGCCGTTCGGGCCGCACGCGTCGAGCAGGCAGTTCGTCAGCTCGGTGTACTGCTTCTGGGCCTCGGGCGAGCCGTTCAGCCAGCAGGCGTTCGTGCAGGCCCAGTCGTCCGGGTCGCACCCGGCCCAGCAGTTCAGCATGTCGTTGCAGGACTTGAAGATGCGGCACTCGGCGCCGTCGCAGTACTCCTGGGTCGAGCAGGTGCCGCAGGAGCCGCCGCACCCGTCCTGGCCGCACGCCTTGCCCTTGCAGTTCGGGACGCAGAGCGGCTCGCACGAGCCGCCGAGCGCGCAGTAGAACCCGTTCGCGCAGGTGCCGCAGGAGCCGCCGCACCCGTCGGGGCCGCACTCCTTGGCGAGGCACGACGGCTGGCAGCCGCCGGTGCACACCCCGTTCGCGCAGGTCTCGCCGGCCGGGCACTTGCCGCAGGAGCCGCCGCACCCGTCGGGGCCGCACTCCCGCCCCTCGCACGACGCGACGCAGCCGCCGACGCACTTGCCGGACTCGCACGTGTAGCCGGGCTTGCACTTGCCGCACTGGCCGCCGCAACCGTCCCCCCCGCACTCCTTCCCGGCGCAGTTCGGCTGGCAGACGTAGCGGCACTGGAAGTCCTCGCACGCGTATCCGGACGGGCAGTACCCGCAGATCCCGCCGCAGCCGTCCGGGCCGCACGACTTGCCGGCGCAGTCGGGGAGGCACTGGTTGAAGCAGAGCTCGTACTCCTTCTGGCACGGGCCGGCCCCGACCTTCTCGATGCAGCCCGGGTTCACGTACGGCCCGCAGTACTGCTGCGCGCAGTTGAACAGCAGCATGAAGTCCTTCTGCTCGCCCGGGGACGCCTGCTGGAGGCACCCGTCCAGGCAGAACTCGAGCGGCGCGCTGCACGCGAGCAGGCAGTAGAAGATCTCCTTGCACGGCAGGAGCGACCGGCACTGGCCGTCGAGGCACGTCTGGTCCGCGCCGCAGATGCCGCAGGTCCCGCCGCACCCGTTGTCGCCGCACTGGCGGTTGCCGCAGTTCGGCGTGCAGACGGGGCCGCACCGGCCGGAGTCGCAGACCGACCCCGGCGGGCACGTGCCGCAGGAGCCGCCGCAGCCGTCCGGGCCGCACTCGCGCTTGATGCCGTCCGCGCCGACGCACTGGGCGACGCACCCGCCCTGGCAGCGGCCCTGGACGCACTTGTACCCGTCCAGGCAGTAGCCGCACTGGCCGCCGCACCCGTCGTCGCCGCACTCCATCTTGCCCGTGGGACCGAAGCAGGACGGCTGGCAGCCGACGCAGCGGCCCTCGACGCAGTCCTCCTGCGGGCCGCAAGCGCCGCACGAGGCGCCGCACCCGTTCGGGCCGCACTCCTTCCCCGCGCAGTCGGGCTGGCAGATACCGATGCACTGGTAGTCCTGGCAGTACGTGCCGTCGCCGCACGTGCCGCAGGACCCGCCGCAGCCGTCCGGCCCGCACTGCCTGCCGCCGCACGCGGCCACGCACTGGACGCACTCGCGGAAGAGCGGCTGGCAGGCGCCCTGGATCGCGACGATCTGGCAGTCCCCGGTGACCTCCGCGCCGCACTGCTCGCGGATGCACCCGGCGAGCGCGAGGAGCTGCTCCTTCTCGCCGGGGGCGGCCTGGGCCGCGCACGTCTCGACCGCCTTCTCGAAGGGCTGGTCCGAATTCCGGACGCACTCGAGCGCCTGGCCGCACGACACCTGCGCGACGCATCGCTTGTCGGCGCTGCACATCCGGTCGGGGCCGCACTCCCCGCAGAGCTTGCCGCACCCGTCGTCGCCGCACTCCTTGCCGTCGCACGAGCAGGTCGCGGGAACGCACGCCCCGGCCGCGCAGGTCTCGCCCGGCAGGCACTCCCGGAGCAGGTCCCACCCGGTGCCGTTCTCGCGGCACACGATCACGGCGGCGCCGACGCAGTCGCGCGTGCCGCCCGCGCAGATGACGTCCCTGCACTCGTTCGTCGCCTTGTCGCAGACCATGCCCTCCGGGCACGAGCCGCCGTCCTGGTCGCACCCGACGACCTTCGGAACGCAGAACTGGTCCTTGCAGCGTTCGCCGTCGTCGCAGTCCTTGTCCGTCAGGCACTCGACGCACACCAGCACGTCGGGGTCGCAGACCTTGCCGTCCGGACAGAGCCCCTCCTGGCAGGGCTCGCCGTCGCGGCACGCGTTCTCGACGCACTGCCGCCCCGGACCGCAGTCGCGGCTGGTCACGCACTCGACGCACGTGTGGGTGTCCGGGTCGCAGACGAGCCCCTCCGGGCAGTCCCCGGTCGCGAGGCACTTGACCGGCTCGGCGTCGCCCGTGAGGTCGCCGGCCACCTCGGTCGCGTCCCCGTCGTCGGTCACGATGTCCTGCTTCCCGGTGCGCGGACTGGAGCCCGGGCAGGCGACCGCCCAGAGCATCGCGACGAGCCCGACCAGCGCGAGAATCGAGCGGAGATCGATACGGAAACGCGAGTTCATGGGAGCCTCCCGGCAGATCACCCCCGGGATTCTATCAGTTCGACCCCCACCGAATCCAGGGCCTCCCCGTGCCGCATTTCCCGTCCCAGTCCCCGAGCCCGAGCCAGCCGCTCGCCCCGCCGCGCGCAATCGGCTAGCATCGCCCCGGAGGCCCCGGATGTCCCGAACGCCCCGCCTTGCGACGTCGCTCCTCGCCCTCGCGGCCCTCCTCGCCCCCGCTCCGTCCCGCGCCGACTTCGGGGAGATCCGGCGCGTGACCGCGGGCACGGCCTACACCTACGAGCGCGGGGAGTTCGCGGTCGGGGTGCTCGGCCCGCTCGAGTACGGCGTCGTGGACGAACTGACCCTGACGACGCACCCCGTGCTCCACCTTTTGCTGACCCCGAACGTCGCGGCGAAGTGGAAGTTCCTCGACCTCGGCGCGGTCGCGATGAGCATGTCGGTCGGCTACATACAGACGTTCCTCGACCGGGACGTCTTCCCCGGGAGCGCCGCGTTCTTCCCGATGCTGACGGTGCCGATCGGGAAGCGGGTGTCCCTGACCGCCCAGGGCGGCTACCTGCTCGACATCGGGCCGACCGCGCACGGCGCCACCTTCGGCGGCGGCGTGGCCGTGCTCGCCTCGACCGCGGACCTGGTGCGGGTCCTGGTCCAGGAGGAGTGGTACCGCGACGTGCGCGGCTTCTCGCGCCCGACGGTGCTCGTTACGTACACGAGGGCGTTCTACCAGCTCCGCCTGACCGCGGGCGTGGCGATCGGACGGTTCCCGATCCAGGTGGGGAACACCCCGGCGGACGTGCAGGAGTGGCCGGCGTATCCGATCGTGGACGTGTGGTGGCAGCTCTGACGGCCCGCCGCGCGCCCGTCCCGTTAGTCTCCGGGCGGCACGCTGCGGCCTCGCGCCGCGTGCCGAGGGCGCGCGGCGGGCCGTCCGGCATGGGATCGGGCGCGCAGGGGGGGCAGCCTACTTCTTCACGTACTTCGCAGGATCCTTGTCGAACTTCGGCTTGCAGCCCGGGCAGCAGAAGTAGTAGGTCCTGCCCTCGAAATCGGACGTCACGGTCTTCTCGCTGATCTTGAACTTCTCGCCCATCACCGGGCAGGTCGCCTCCTTGCCGATCATGTCGGCCGGGATCGCGGCCTTCGCGCCCTGCTTGCCGCAGGACCCGTCGCCCTTGCAGCCGCAGTCCTTGCCGTCCTTCCCGCACGCGCAGTCCTTGCCGCAGGCGCAGTCCTTGCCGCAGGCGCAGTCCCTGCCGGCCTTGCCGTCCTTGCCGCACGCGCAGTCCTTGCCTGCCTTGCCGTCCTTGCCGCACTTGCAGTCCTTGCCGTCGCACGCCTTCCCCGCCTCGGCGTGCAGGCACTGGCCGGCGGCCTCGGCCTGGGGGCATTTCCCGTCGTCCTTCGGGCAGGCGAGGGCGGGACGGCTCGCGAACGCGAGCGCGACGACGACGGCGAACATCGCGGAGAAGAGGACTTTCAGCATCTCGGACCTCCTTCGGCCGGGGAGACCATCCCCCCGGGTGCGGCGTAGATTACGGACTTGCACGGTCCTGGTCAAGCGGATCGCCCGCTGCGGCGGATTGCGCCTGCCCGTACCCGAACCCGAGCCCGTGCCCGCCCTGTTCCTGAACCCGCCCCGCCCGCTCCGGCCTCGGGCCGCGCACGCACTGGGACGTCGTGGCGTATCGCGGGACGCCACCGCGGCGCGGCCCGCCGTGACGAATGGACGGCCGGTCGCGGGCGGGGGTCTCCCGAAAGGGATTGTCGCGGCAGGCGGAAGCCGGCGGGAAGCACCACTGAACCGATCCGCAACAGTCCCCCCCGGTCACCCTTGCCAAACCCGATGCCGGGTGAGTAGAATCGGACCGCCGTTTTCCCTGGGGTCCTCGCTGGGACTCGAGGAGAGGGACGAAATGCAAGTTGAATCGCTGGCTTCTCGCTTCGAGTTCTCGGCCCAGACCCTGGAGGACCGGCTCGGCCGGCACATGGCCGGCAACCGAATCGAGGACGGGCTCCCCGTCGTGATGACGGTCCCGGACCCGCAGTTGAAGATCGGCCCCGCCGAGGCCTGCGCGGTCGTCGAGGCGTCGCGACGGCTCTCGGACCTGATGCTCCCGACCGTGCTGCACTGCCTGGAGGCGGGCCGCACCGACGGCGGCAACGTCTACCTGCTGTGCGAGGGTACGGCCGCGGAGAGCCTGAAGGCGGTCCTGAAGGCGCGCAACGGCCTGCCGCCGGCGGACGCGGTGGCGATCGCGTACCGGGTCGCGGCCGTGCTGCGGTCCGCCGCGAGCGTCGGCGTGAACCACCTCGACCTGACCTCCGGCAACCTGCACGTGGACCTGGCCGGCGGCACGCCGGTCGTGCGCGTGGCGCGCTATGGGTTCTCGAGCCTGCTCCCGGCGTATGCGCCGACGCGGCGGAACGAGCCATACCACGGGACCGCCGAGTACATGGCGCCCGAGGTGTGCTCCGGCCGGCCCGGCGACGCGTCCGCCGACATGTACGCGCTCGGCATCCTCATGTACGAGATGGTGGCCGGCAAGCCGCCGTTCGTGTCCTCGAGCCCGGCGACGACGATCAAGCGGCAGGTCTACGAGAAGCCGCTGCCGCTGCACCTCGTGAAGCCGGGCATGGCGAAGCTCGATGCCTACGAGAAGGTCGTCGCGCGCCTGCTGTCGAAGGACCCCAAGGGCCGGTACCAGGAAGCGACCGAGCTGATGGAGGCCCTCGCCGCGGTCCGCGCGGAGGCCTTCCCGGACGCGAGCCTCGACGTGGAGACGTCCCGGGACGAGGCGCCGCGGATCGCGTGCCCGCTGGAGGCCGAGCTGGCGAAGCCGGCGCCCGCGCCCGCGCCGGTCGCCGAGGCGCCCGCGTCCAGGGAGACGATGGTCTTCACGGGCCTGGCGGAGGCGGTCGAGGCGATGGCCGCCGGCGCCGCCAAGGCCGGGGAGCCCGCCCCCGCCGCGGCCCCTGCGCGCGAGACCGAGAGCCGGCCGACCGAGGCGTTCGACCCGTCGTTCGCGATCGAGGCGGCGCGCGCGGCCGAGGCCGCCCGTGCGGCGGACTCCGCGACCGCGAAGCCGGCCGCCGTGACCGAGGAGACGGTCCCGGCGAAGGCCGAGCCGAAGCCCGCGGCGGCGACCGCGGCCCCTGCCGCCGCGCCCGCGACGCCGGAGGGCGCGCCGGTCAAGAAGCCCGAGGACTGGTTCGTCGAGGGCGGCCACCTGCCCGAGTCCGCGTTCCCGGACGACCATGAGGAGCGCAAGGAGAAGAAGTGGTTCTGGGCGATCATCATCGCCGTCGGGTTCCTGGTCGTCATCGGGGCCGCCGTCTGGTACGAGACCGCGCTGATGACCGCGCCCGAGAAGCCCTCGGCCGCGGTCGAGGCGAAGCACGCCGAGGAGGCGGCCGTCGAGGCTCCCAAGCCCGCGGCGCCGGTCGTCGTCCAGCCCGCGAAGCCCGCCCCCGACCCGACGGCGGAGCAGATCCGGGCCGACCGGATCCGCGGCATGATCGCCAAGGGCCGCCAGGAGTTCGCCGCCGGGAACCTCGAGGGAGCGAAGCGGATCTTCGAGGACGTGCTGGCCGAGGACGCGAACAACGGCGACGCCAAGACCCTGGTCGCCGCGGTGAACGCCAAGATGAAGGAGGCCGCGCCGCCGCCGGTCATCGCGCCGAGGCCGCCCGAGCCGAGGCCCGAGCCGCCGGCACCGAAGCCGGTCGTCGCGCCCAAGCCGCCCGCCCCGAAGCCCGAGCCGAGGCCGAAGCCGGTCGTCGCGCCCAAGCCGCCCGCCCCGAAGCCCGAGCCGGCGCCGCCCACGGCGGACCAGGCAGAGGAACTGCGGAAACTGATGCGGTCCGGCCGCGACGCGTACAAGCGCGGCGACTTCCCGGCAGCGATCTCGGCATACAACCAGGCCCTCAAGATCGATCCGGGCAACAGCCTCGTCCTGAAGCTGCTCGACCAGGCGAAGGCCGGCGCCGGGCAGTAGCGGGACCGGGCTACGGGCAGGGGTCCGCTGGGCCGCTTGTGCGACCGTTTCTCCATTGCCAATCAAGCCGGTTCGCGCTAACATCCCTGCGCTTTTGGAGTGACCCATGGCCGACGAGATCCCGATCGCCCAGCACCTCGTGCAGGTGAACATCGAAGACGAGATGCGCTCGTCGTACGTCGACTACGCGATGAGCGTCATCATCGGCCGCGCGCTCCCCGACGTGCGCGACGGCTGCAAGCCCGTGCATCGCCGCGTGCTCTACACGATGCACGAGGTCAAGAACTTCCACAACTCGGCCTACAAGAAGAGCGCCCGCATCGTCGGCGACGTGATGGGAAAGTACCACCCGCACGGCGACGCCGCGATCTACGACACGATGGTCCGCATGGCCCAGGAATTCAACATGCGGTACCTGCTCGTGGACGGGCAGGGCAATTTCGGCTCGGTCGACGGCGACCCGCCCGCGGCCATGCGGTACACCGAGGTGCGCATGACGCGCCTCGCCGAGGAGCTGCTCGCGGACATCGAGAAGGAAACCGTCGACATGGTGCCGAACTACGACGGTTCCGAGGTCGAGCCCGCGGTGCTCCCGGCGCGCGTCCCGAACCTGCTGGTCAACGGCTCCGCCGGCATCGCCGTCGGCATGTCCACGAACATCCCGCCGCACAACCTGACCGAGGTGATCGACGCGACCGTCGCGCTCATCCGCAACCCGGCCATCACGACCGACGAGCTGATGCAGCACGTGCCGGCTCCGGACTTCCCGACCGGCGGGTTCATCTGCGTGAACGCGGGGATCCGGCAGGTCTACGAGACCGGCCGCGGGTCGGTCCGGATGAAGGCCCGCACCGAGATCGAGGGCGACAAGAAGGGCGAGCGCACCGCGATCGTGGTGACCGAGATCCCCTACCAGGTCAACAAGGCGAAGCTGCTCGAGCGCATCGCGGAGCTGCACAAGGACAAGCGCGTCGAGGGCATCCACGACATGCGCGACGAGTCCGACCGCGAGGGCATGCGGATCGTCGTCGAGCTGAAGAAGGACGCGGACGCGCAGGTGGTGCTGAACCAGCTCTTCGCGATGACCCCGCTCCAGACCACGTTCAACGTGATCAACCTCGCGATCGTCCGCGGCCGGCCGATGCTGCTGTCGCTGAAGGAGACGCTCGCCGAGTTCGTCCTGCACCGGAAGGACGTGGTCACGCGGCGGTGCATCTACGAGCTGCGCAAGGCCCGCGAGCGCGAGCACATCCTGCTCGGCTACAAGACCGCGATCGACAACCTCGACGCGGTCATCGCGCTCATCCGCGCGTCGCGCAACCCCGAGGAGGCGCGCACGGGACTCGTGACGCAGTTCGGGATGAGCGAGATCCAGGCCAAGGCGGTCCTGGACCTGCGCCTCGAGCGGCTGACCCGCATGGAGCGCGACAAGATCCTCCTCGAGCTGGAGGAGATACGGAAGCAGATCAAGCGCCTGAACGAGATCCTCGGGTCCGATGCCGTCCTGATGGACGTGATCGTGGGCGAGCTGACCGAGATCCGCGGGAAGTACGGCGACAAGCGGCGATCCGAGCTGACGGTCGACGAGGGCGACCTGTCCCTCGAGGACCTGATCCAGGAGGAGGACTGCGTCGTGACCGCCTCGGCGCAGGGCTTCATCAAGCGGCTGCCGGTCGCCACCTACCGAGCGCAGAAGCGCGGCGGCAAGGGCAAGCTCGGGATGACCACGCGCGAGGAGGACTTCGTCACGGACATGTTCGTGGCCTCCACGCACACGTACGTGCTGTTCTTCACGAACAAGGGGCGCGTGTTCCGCATCCGCGTCTACAACATCCCGCAGGGGTCGCGGCAGTCCAAGGGCCGCGCGATCGTGAACCTGCTCAACCTCGCGGGCGACGAGACGGTCAAGGCGATCCTGCCGGTCAAGGACTTCGACTCCGGCGAGTCGCTGGTCTTCGCGACGCGCAAGGGCGTGGTCAAGCGCAGCGAGCTTGCGCTTTACACGAACATCCGGTCCAGCGGCATCAACGCGATCAAGCTCGACCCGGCGGACGACCTGATCGCGGTGCGGCTGTCCGCGGCCGACGACCATGTCCTGCTGTTCACCCGGCAGGGCAAGTCGATCCGGTTCGCGGCGACCGACGCCCGCGCGATCGGCCGGGACACGCGAGGCGTTCGCGGGATGAGCCTGCGCGCGAGCGACGCGGTCGTCGGCATGGAGATCCTCAAGGCGGGCCGCGAGATCCTCGCGGTCACCGAGCGCGGCTACGGCAAGCGCACGAGCGCGGACGAGTACCGGCTCCAGAAGCGCGGCGGGTCCGGGATCCTGGCCATGCGCGTGTCCTCCAAGGTCGGCTACGTCGTCGGCATGCTGTCCGTGACCGAGAACGACGAGCTGATCCCCC
>VGRB01000165.1 GCA_016875475.1 Deltaproteobacteria bacterium | reverse complement strand
GGAGCACGGCCACGCTGCCCCAGACGGGGTGCTGGCCGGCGACCGACGGCTTCAGCGCCGCCCCGAAGAGCGAGTCCGGCGAGAAGAGGGTCCCGAGCATCAGGGTGAGCGCCGCGGTCACGGCCGGGCCGAACAGGAGCTTCGCCCCGGTCACCGCGAGCGGCCAGTGGTCGCGGTCCACCAGCTCCCGCTTCCCGTGCTCGTACATCCCGCGGATCAGCATCGCGGAGAAGACGACGAGGGTGGCCGGTCCGGCGCCGGTCGTCAGCAGCGCCGCGACGTATACGCCCGTGTCCAGCGAGAAGATGATGGTCCCGAGCACCCGGAACGCCATGATGCGCGACAGTAGCGCGAGCACCGCGAAGGTCGCGAACGCGCCCGGGTGCTTGCGGACCGGCGCCAGCAGCAGGTCCGACCAGGTCGCGAACGCCGCGACCAGGACGGCGAGCGCCGCGAGTCCTACGACGGCGGCATAGACGACGTGCGCACGCGTGAACGGTGCGCGACGCTGCGAGACGCGAGCCAGCGGACCCTCCCGGGAGCGAGCGGGATTCTAGCGGAAGTGGCGGTGTGGGGGAAGATGGAAAACCGGCCCCCTGCGCGCCCTCGGCCCTCGGCGTTCATGCCGCCGAGGGCCGCCCCCGACAGAACTGGACCGGACGCGCAGGGGGTCGGCTAGCTCTCGTCGGAGATCCCCACCCGCCGCAGGCCCTCGTCCGTGGTGGTCCACGCGTCGCTGACCTTGACGAACAGCTTCAGCATGACCTTGCGCTCGAGCATGGCCTCCAGCTCCTGGCGCGCCTCGGTCCCGACTGCACGGAGCACGGCGCCCCCGCGCCCGACCACGATCCGCTTCTGGGACTCGCGCTCGACGTGGATCGTCGCGGAGATCCGGACCGCGCGCGGCGGCTCGGGCTCTGCGAACTCGTCGATCGTGACGGCGGTGGAGTACGGGATCTCCTGCGCCGTGGCCATCATCAGCTTCTCGCGCACCACCTCGGCCGCGATGAAGCGCATGGGCCGGTCGGACAGCTCGTCCTCGGGGTAGAGCGCCGGGCCTTCGGGCAGGAGGCGGCGCAGCTCCGGGAGCACGCGGTCCACGCCGTCCCCGCTCAAGGCGCAGACCGGGACGATCGCCGCGAACGGGTGCGCCCTTGACCAGTGGTCGATCAGCGGGAGCATCGCGGCCATGCCCTTCCGGACGAGGTCGATCTTGTTGACCGCGAGCACGACCGGCCGGCCGGCCCCGGCCACGGCCGCGAGGACCGGGCCCTCGATCCGCGCCGCCTCAGCCGGGGTGGCCGCGTCGCTCACCATCAGCACCACGTCCGCGTCCGCGAGCGCCGCCTCGGCCTCGGCGACCATCCGGCGGTTCAGCGCCTTGTGCGGCCTGTGCAGGCCGGGCGTGTCGTGGAACAGGTACTGCACTCCCGGATCCGTGCGGACGCCCAGGATGCGGTCCCGCGTGGTCTGGGGCTTCGGGGTCACGATCGCGACCTTCGAGCCGAGGATACGGTTCAACAACGTGGACTTGCCGACGTTCGGCCGGCCCGCGATCGCGATCACTCCGCAGCGATGCTCGCTCATGGCGCTCCGTCGGGGTTCGGGGAAGACGTTCGGACGGCCGCGTAACCCCGCACCACGCCGGCCGCGTCCGGGAGCGCGTGGACGTCGCACAGCCCGGGCGTGCCGAGGAGCAGGGCCTCGACGCGTGCCGCCTGCGCGGGCGTGCCGACCTCGACCACGAGCGGGGCGCCGCGCCTGAGCCTCGGGACCGCCTCCTCCACGAGCCGCCGCGTCACGGACATGCCGTCCGGGCCGGCGAACAGCGCGGAGTGCGGCTCGAACTCGCGGACCGACGCGTCCAGCAGCCCGGCCTCGTCGTCAGCGACGTAGGGCGGGTTCGAGACCACCGCGTCCAGGCACGGCTCGCGCGGCACCGCGTCCAGCAGGTCGCAGCAGCGGATCTCCACGCGCGCCTCCAGGCCGTGGGCGGCCACGTTCCGCCTCGCGACCTCGATCGCGGCGGCGGACGCGTCGGTCGCCACGACCCGCACCCGCGGGTCCCGGAGCGCGATCGCGCACGCGATGGCGCCGCTGCCGGTCCCGACGTCCGCGATCGCTGGCGCCGGCGCCTCGAGCGTCGCGAGCCTCGCGAGGACCTCGTCCACGAGGACCTCGGTCTCGGGCCGCGGGATCAGCACGGCCGGCGTGACCGCGAAGTCGAGGCCGTAGAACTCGCGCGTCCCGCGGATGTAGGCGATCGGCTCGCCGGCCCCGCGGCGGCGGACCAGCTCCCGCAGCCGGTCGCGCTCGTCGTCCGCGAGCGGCCGCTCCGGCGCGAGGTAGAGGTCGAGCCGGCGGATCCCGAGCGCCGCCGCGATCAGCACCTCGGCGTCGAGCCGCGCGGACGGGGAGCCGCGCTCCGCAAGCCACCGCGTGGAGCGGCCGAGCACCTCGCCGACGGTCAGCGCGCCGGGCATCGGGCCTCCTCGACGGCCGCGGCCTGCCCGACCGCCGCCGCGGCCTGCTCCGCCACGCGGCCGGGCACCAGCAGGCCCGAGATCATCGCGACGCCGGACGCGCCCGCGGCGCGAAGCGCGCGGACCTGTGCGACCGCGATCCCGCCGATCGCCACGACCGGGCGCGTCGAGGCCGCGCACGCGGCCGACAGCCCCTTGACGCCGTGCTCGCGCCGCCCGGTGCGCTTGGTCGTCGAGCAGAAGACGGGGCCGAAGCCGACGTAGTCGCAGGGCAGGGCGGCGGCGGCCTCGACCTCGGCGAGCGAGTGCGTGGAGAAGCCGACCACGCTCCCCGGCGGCAGGATCGCGCGGACGTCGGCCGGAGCGAGGTCCCCGTCGCCGACGTGTACGCCGTCCGCCCCGGAGGCGAGCGCGACGTCGGCGCGATCGTTCACGATCAGCAGGGCGTCCGCCGGCAGGGCCTCGCGGATCGCGATCGCGAGCCGGACGAACGCGCCCGCGGCCAGGTCCTTGGCCCGGACCTGGAAGACCCGGACGCCGGAGGCGGCGCACGCGGCGGCCGCGGCGGGGAGGTCGGCCGGCGGCATCACGCCCGCGTCGAGGATCGCATAGACGCCGATCGGGTCGGGGAGGCGGGTCGGGGTCACGCCGGCACCTCGATGTCCGCGAAGTCGTCGGCTTCCGGCGGTGCGCCTGCCGGCGCGTTGGCCTGGGCCGTGAGCACCTCGTCGAGCGCGCGGACCAGCGCGCGGCGGGTCGTGACCTCGGGGAGGCTGCGGCGCAGCCGGACCGCGCCGGACAGGCCGCGCACGTACCGGCACAGGTGCTTGCGGAACAGGCGCGCCGCGACCTCCTCGTCCCCGAGGTATTCGGCGAACATGTCGAAGTGCGCCAGCACGGCCCGGAAGAACGCGTCGCCGGTCGGGCGGGGGGGGGGCGGCAGGCCGCGCCACGCCGCGTCGAGCGCCGTGAAGAGCCAGGGGTCCCCGATCGCGCCGCGGCCGACCATGACGCCGTCGCAGCCGGTC
The DNA here is from genome assembly GCA_016875475.1 of Deltaproteobacteria bacterium. GTDB lineage: Bacteria > Myxococcota_A > UBA9042 > DTJE01 > DTJE01 > VGRB01. The sequence goes on along the minus strand of VGRB01000165.1, from coordinate 7,714 downwards.
TCGGCCAGCATGCGCAGGCCGTCCGCCGCGGAGAGCACGTCGCCGTTGCCGATCACGGTCCCGCCGAAGAGCGCCTTTACCCGCGTGATTTGCGACCAGTCCGCCTTGCCCGAGTAGCCCTGGGCCTTCGATCGCGCGTGCAGGGTGACCGCGTCCATGCCGGTGTCGCGGGCGATGCGGGCGACTTCCTCGAGCACGTTGCGCGACGCGGTCGGGCCGGTCCGCACCTTGACCGTGACCGGCACGCGCTTCACGGCCGTCCGCACCGCGGTCAGCACGTTCGCGAACATGGGCAGGTCGGACAGCAGGGCCGCCCCGGCGCCGCCGTTCGTCACGGTGCGCGACGGGCAGCCCGCGTTGACGTCCACGGCGTCCGCCCCCGCCTCCTCGGCCATGCGGCCCACGCGCGCCAGCAGGTCGGGCGACGGGCCCACGACCTGGATGACGAGCGGGTGGTCCTCCGGGGTGTTCTTCATGCGGAGCCGGGCGTTGCGGCTGCCCATGGCGAGCGCCATGCCGGGGACCATCTCGGTGAAGCACAGCCCGGCCCCGGCGCGGCGGCAGACGAGCCGCATCGGCAGGTCCGTGTAGCCGTCGAGCGGCGCCAGCACGAACGGGTTCGCGGGCCTGACGGGGCCTATCGCGAGCGTGTTGGAGGGCATCGGAAACGGATCCTTTCCGGGAGCCTGCCGCGAGGGCAGGCTCACTTCGCGGGCGGCGCGAACGGCTTGCAGCCCGCTCCGGTCACCTCGACGTCATCGACGAACCAGCCGCGGAACGCGTTGCAGTCCCCGTCCACCGAGTCGAACCGGAACCGCACGCGGAGCTTCGACCCGACCCAGCCCGACAGGTCCACGCCGACGAGGCCCCACGTCGGGGACAGGCCGAGGCCCGCGGACGACCACGCAACCGACAGATCCTCCTCGTTCGCGGTCGCACCGGAGTTCAGCGAGACCACATGGGTCCAACCCTCGCTCCCCTCGACCTGGACCTCGATCGACATCTGGTCGTACCAGTCCGGGTGGAAGCCCTCGACCTCCCAGGTGGTGCGGAACGAAAGCTCGAGGTTCACCGCCCCGGTCGCGTCGATCAGGGGCGAAGTGAGCGAGCCGGTCACCCGGGACGCCTTGCCTCCGTCCATGGCCTGCTGGCTGCACTTGCCGTCGAACCCGAGGTAGTTGCCGAACTCGTGGTTCCCGAACCAGTAGTGGTACTGGCCCGTGTACGGAAGCGGGAGCCCGCCCTTCTCGGGCACGCACGCCGGCGACACCGCGTTGGATTCGCACACCGCGCAGCCCGCGGCGGCCGGCTCGCACTGCTCGTCCTTGGACGGCTGCACGCACGTCCCGACGGCCGTGTTGACGCCGGTCCAGAAGCCTTCGCTGAACAGGCGCGTCCATCCGACGCCGTTCGTCGGCTTGTCCGGGGACCACTGCGGGCAGGCCGCGCCCTCGCACGGCTCGAACGAGTCCGAGAAGCAGGTCGTGATCTCGGTCGGCAGCGGCACCAGAGGCAGCACGAAGATCGGGACCACGTTCTTGGCGATCTGGATCGGCGGGATCGTCAGCAGGCGGTAGTCCTGCCGGACCGCGGACAGCTTGAAGGAGATGGCGTCCGGGCCCCCGAGCGTGGCCGCGGCGACCGACGGCAGGCAGTAGCGGCCGGCATCGTCGCTGGTCGTGGCCGCGACCTCGTCGCCCCCGACCGAGTGCATCGCGACGTTCACCCCCGCGACCGGCAGCCCGGTGCCGGAATCGACGGTGAGGCCGCAGACCGAGACCCCGTACAGGTCCGACTCGACGGGCGTCAGCGCGAAGTCCAGCGCGAACTCCTGGTGCTCGCCGACCTCGAAGCTCCACGAGGTGGACGGCTGGAACCCCCCGGCCTCCACCCGAACGCACCAGTCGCCGGGCTTGACCGGTAGGTCGAAGTCCCCGGAAGCGTTCGACTTCGCGGTCCCGGCAGGCTGGCCGGCCGGGGTCTTCCCCGCCATCATGGCCTCGCACGAGGCGATGTCCCACGCCGCCGCGGTCGCGCCCTCGATCTCGGGTCGCGCGCCGAAGTGGTGGACCTTCCCCGTGATCCGCGCGGTCTTCAGGCAGGCGTCGTCCTCGTCCGTGCCGCCGTCGCAGTCGTTGTCCGCGCCGTCGCAGACCTCGGGCTCCGCGTCGGGACCGGAGCACTCGACCGTGCCTGCGGCGGCGCAGACGGTCTTGCCGTCGCACTCGCCGAAGTCGTTCTTCCGCTTGCAGGGCTGGTCCTCGAGGTCGTCGTCAGTCGTGCCGTCGCAGTCGTTGTCGCGGCCGTCACAGAGCGTTTCCTCGTCCTCCCAGCCCGCGACCGCCGTGTAGTCGCACGACCAGTGCCCGTCCGTGCAGCGCTTCTCCACCGGGGCGCCGACTTCGCCGCAGACGCCGGCCGCGAGACACGCGAACGTCGGCGGCGGCACCAGCGCTCCCTTGTCGGACTGTCCGTCGCAGTCGTTGTCGTCGCCGTCGCACGTGACCTCGACCGCCTCGTAGCGCGGCACGGCGTCGTAGGCGCACTTCGTGGTCGCGTCCGCCTCGCAGGTCGCGACGATCTGCGAGACCGCCTGCGCGCAGACGCCCTTGTCGCGCCTGTCGCAGAAGAGCTGGACGAGCTTCGCGCCCTGGTTCGGGTCCGGCACGTCGTTGTGCGGGTCGAACTGGTCGGGCAGGCAGTCCTTGTCGCCGTCGAGGACCTTCGACTCGTTCGCGTCGTTCCTGCCGTCGCCGTCCGCGTCGGAGGGGTTCGCGAGGTCGCCGATCTCGGTCTTGTCGTCCACGCCGTCGCCGTCCGTGTCGCGCTCGAGGGGGTTCGTCCTGGCGAGGTGCGCCTCCTCGCCGTTGCGGAGCCCGTCTCCGTCCTCGTCGCGGTCCGGGTCGAGGCACTGGTTCGCCCAGCAGATCCCGCCTTCGCAGTCCGCGTCGTCGGAGCAGGAGTCGCTCGGCCGGCCCAGGCGGCGCTTGGAGAGGCACCCGGCGGCCATGGACACTACGAGCAGGATTGCGACGGAACGGACAGGCAACCCGCGCATGATGCACCCCCTTTCATCCGGGCGCGCAGGCTCGCGGCCGACGCGCCGACCGCGCGGGCCACCCCGACGAGGGGTGGGTGGGGTCAGTCGACCAGGGACGCGAGGTCGATGCCCTTGTTCCGCGCGTACGTCACGAGTCCCACCCGCGTGATGGTACGGATGGCGCGGGTGGAAAGCGACAGGCGGACGAAACGCCCAAGCTCCTCCACCCAGATCCGCTTGTTCTGCACGTTCGGGTGCTGCCACTTCCGCGTCTTGTTGTTCGCGTGGGACACGTTGTGCCCCTTCAGCCGCCGCTTCCCGGTCAGTTCGCACTTGGCCATGGCTCGATCTCCGAGAGTCCAAAGGGCGGCGTACTATAGCCGCGTCGAATCCCCGGGTCAATTCCAGGTGAACTGCAGCGTGTACGACGAGCAGGACCAGTCGCCGGACACCGACACGTCGATGTCCCCGACCTGCGTGGAGCCCCAGGAGTCCAGCCCGTCGACAGTCGCGGTGATGGTCCCCCAGCCTGTCTTGCACGCCTGCTTGTCGATGCTGCCGTTGTAGCCGTCGTCCCAGTAGATACAAAGCTCGTGCCAGAGGCTCGAGGACGACACGAGGGTCACGCTTGCCGCGAGCGAGAGGTCGGTCAGCGAGCTGCTCTCGGTCCCCCTCCACCAGAAGCGATCCACGTCGCTGTCGGTGTGGAGCCACGCGGACCGGGCGCCCGGCGCGTTCGGTTCGGTGTATGCGCCCATGTACGTGGCCGTGCCCCACGTGTCGTTGCTCTCGTAGCCGTCCCGGGTGTACGAGCACGAGCCCCACTGGCATGACGACGAGCACGTCTGCTTCCCGCAGGCGTCCAGGCAGTTGCGGGTGGACCCGGACGAGCAGGCGCCCTGGCCCGTGCAGGTCCCCCACGAGTTCCACTGGCAGGAGGAGTTGCACGACCGGCTCTGGGTGCCGCAGTTCCCGCACGACCGGCTCTCGGACGCGCCGTACGAGCAGACGCCCTGGCCGTTGCAGCTCGACCACAAGCCCCAGGCGCAGCTCGACGTGCAGGTCCGCGTGCGGGTGCCGCAGTAGCCGCAGGACTCGGTCTGCTGCTCGCCCGGGGAGCAGACGCCCTCGCCCCCGCACGACCCCCACGCGCCCCAGGAGCAGCTCCCCGTGCACGATCGCGCCTGCTTGCCGCACTTCTGTCCGCAGGACTGCTGCTCGCTCTGCCCGAGCCTGCACTCGAAGCCCTCGTCCGCGCTCCCGTTGCAGTTGTCGTCCCGCTGGTTGCACTGCTCGGCGGCGCCGGGCCAGACCGACGCGTCGGAGTCGTTGCAGTCGTCGTCGTTGGTCACGTCGAACGGGTCGGCCGGCGTGCAGAGGCACTGGCTCGACGTCGAGCCCCAGCCGTCGTTGTCGCCGTCGCGGTAGTACGTGGTGCAGCCGCTCGCGCCCGCCTCGTCGATCCCGTTGCGGCAGTTGTCGTCGATCCAGTTGCAGGTCTCGGTCGCGCCGGGCGACACGCTCCCGTTCCAGTCGTCGCAGTCGCCGGTCTTCGAAGCGGTGAACGTGTCGCGCGGGGCGCACCAGCACTCGGCCTGCGTCGTGCCCCAGCCGTCGCCGTCGTTGTCCCAGTAGTACAGCGAGCACCCGGACGCGTCCTTCTCGTTCTGCTCGTGTTCGCAGTTGTCGTCCTTGCCGTTGTTGCAGACCTCCTTGCGGCCCGGGTAGACCTGCCCGTCGCCGTCCGCGCAGTCCCCGCCCTTGGCCGCCGTGTAGCTGCCCGACGCCCGGCAGAAGCACTTCGTGTTGCCGTCCTGGCCGAAGCCGTCCGAGTCGCCGTCGTACCAGAAGGTCTTGCAGCCGCTGGCGTTCTCGTCGTTCTGGTCGCCGTCGCAGTCGTCGTCCTTGCCGTTGTCGCACACCTCCGGGCGGCCCGGGTAGACCGCGGAGTCGCCGTCCGCGCAGTCGCCCGACTTCGTCGCGTCGTAGGGGTCCGCGGGCACGCACAGGCACTTCGAGGCGGTAGTCCCCCAGCCGTCGCCGTCGGAGTCGAGGAAGTACGGCTGGCATCCCTGCGCGCCCTCGTCGTCCGCCTTGCCGTCGCAGTTGTCGTCGCGCTGGTTCCCGCACTTCTCCGGCAGCCCGGGGTTCACGGTCGCGTCCGCGTCCGCGCAGTCGCCCGCCCTGGTCGCGGAGTGCTTGCCGTCCGGCCCGCACAGGCAGCGCGACTGCCCGTCCACGCCCCACCCGTCGCCGTCGCCGTCCCAGTAGTAGGGGACGCAGCCGCCCGCGCCCTCCTCGTCCACCGCGCCGTCGCAGTCGTCGTCATGGCCGTCGCATCGCTCGGTCGCGCCGGGGAACGCCTCCGCGTCCGCGTCGTTGCAGTCTCCGGGTTGCTGCGCGTCGTAGGGCGCCGCCGCCGCGCACAGGCACTTCGAGTCGCCGGTCGCGCCGTACGCGTCGTGGTCGTCGTTTCGCCAGTACGTCGCGCACCCGGCGGCGTCGGGCTCGTCCACGGCCCCGTCGCAGTCGTCGTCGTGGCCGTTGCACGCCTCGGCCGCGGCCGGGTTCACGGCCGGATCCGCGTCGTCGCAGTCCCCGGCCCGGCCCGCGGTGTGGGGCGGGACGGCCGCGCAGAGGCAGCGCGAGTCGCCGGGCAGGCCGTACGTGTCCTGGTCGGCGTCGCGATGGAACGCCACGCACCCGGCCGCGCCCTCCTCGTCGCCGGCCCCGTCGCAGTCGTTGTCCTTGCCGTCGCACTTCTCGGCGACGGCGGGCGATGCCTCCGGGTCCGCGTCGTCGCAGTCGCCGGGCAGCAGCGAGGTGTAGGCTCCGGCCGGTGCGCAAAGGCACCTCGCGTCGCCGTCCGCGCCGTAGAGGTCGCCGTCCGCGTCCTTCAGGTACGTGACGCAGCCGGTCCCGCCCTCCTCGTCGGTCCCGCCGTCGCAGTCGTCGTCGAGCAGGTTGCCGCAGGCCTCCGCGATCGCGGGGTTGATCGCGGTCGTCGAGTCGTCGCAATCCCCATCCTTCAGCGCCGTGTAGGGCGCCTCCGGCGTGCAGTAGCACTTCGAGTCGCCGGTCACGCCCCAGCCGTCGCCGTCGTCGTCGCGGTAGAAGGTCGCGCACTCGGCGCCGCCCTCCTCGTCCGTCTGGCCGTCGCAGTCGTCGTCGACGAGGTTCGCGCACTTCTCGGTCGCGCCCGGGTTGACCGCGTCCCACGCGTCGTCGCAGTCGCCCACCTGCTGCGCCGAGACCGGCGGCGCGGGCGCGCAGAAGCAGCGGGGCTCGGCGCCGGCCGGGGCCCAGCCGTCCTGGTCCTGGTCCTCGTAGTAGGTCCGGCAGCCGTCCGCGTCCTCCTCGTCGACCTCGCCGTCGCAGTCGTCGTCGACCAGGTCGCACTCCTCCTCGACGCCCGGGTTGGCGCCCGCGAGCTTGTCGTCACAGTCCCCTCCGATCTGCGCGGTCCACGGCGGCGTCGGGCCGCAGAAGCAGCGCGTCTCGTGGCCGATCCCGTAGCCGTCGCCGTCCGCGTCCGGGAGGTAGGGGGCGCACCCCGCCGCGCCCTCGTCGTCGATGGTGCCGTCGCAGTCCTCGTCGCGGCCGTCGCAGGTCTCGGGCGCGCCCGGCTTCACGAGCGGGTCGCCGTCGTCGCAATCCCCCCCCACGGGGGTCGCCCAGTCGCCCGCGGGCGCGCACAGGCACCTGCGGTCCGCGGTCCCGCCGAACCCGTCCGCGTCCAGGTCGCGGTACCAGTCGGCGCAGCCCGCGGCGCCCTCCTCGTCGGTTCCGCCGTCGCAATCGTCGTCCTTCCCCCCCGCGCATGTCTCCGGGGCGCCCGGGTTGACGGCCGGGTCCGAGTCGTCGCAGTCGCCCTTGACGGGGACCGCGTAGGGCGGCTCGGCCGCGCACAGGCACTTGAACGACGCATCCGTGCCGTAGGAGTCGTCGTCCGCGTCCACGTAGAACTTCGTGCAGCCCTGGACCCCCTCCGGGTCGGTCACGCCGTCGCAGTCGTCGTCGATGCCGTTGCACTTCTCGTCCGACGGCTCGGCGGCCTTGCAGACCTCCTTGCCGCCCTCGCAGACGAGCGGCCCCTTGCAGGTGTGGCCGCCCGCGGTCTTCTCGCACTCGTGGATCGCGATCCCGTCGTCGGTCTGGCCGTCGCAGTCCTCGTCCTGGCCGTTGCAGACCTCGGGCGCCGGGGTCGCGGCGGAGCAGGGGGCGAGCCCATCGGGGCCGCAGGCGCGCACGCCCTCGCACCGGCCGGCGTCGTTCTCGACGTAGCAGACGGTCTCGTACCCGGCGGCCGAGAACTCCCCGGTGCAGGCGCACACGCCCTGCTCGAGCACGCACTGGAAGACGGTGTCCTCCGCGTCGCCGCGCACCCGCTCGCCCAGGTCCTTGCAGACGTAACCCTGGGGGCAGGTGCCGTCCGCGGAGCAGTCGCGACCGCAGAAGCGTCCGTCCGGTCCGTACTCGACGCACCGGTCCTGGGTCTTGGCGCCGGCCGGCCCGCAGTCGTCCGCGACCTTGCACGGGCGGCAGAGGTAGTCGGCGGACGGCAGGCAGACGAAGATCGTGTCGCCGCCGGTCCCGCGCACGGCGGAGCAGGTCCACCCGGGGGGGCACTCGGCCTCGAGGCACGGGGGCGCGCAGACCTTGCCGGCGTCCGGG
>VGRB01000164.1 GCA_016875475.1 Deltaproteobacteria bacterium | reverse complement strand
GAAGCTCCACCGCCTGAAGGCGGCGGCCTCTCAGGGGTCCCTGCGGCTCAACCCGGCGCCGCGAATCGCCGACCTCCGGTCGGCGCGGCGCCGCGAAGCCCTCGTCTTCAGACGAGGGTCGTTCACTCGTACCCGTCGGCCTTCGCCGGACCGGCCTGCCGCTCCCTGCGGAACGGCTGCGTCCGTCGTCAATAAATGACTCAGTAGATTCATGAAATAAATTTTTTTGACAGTTCATCATGACAAGAGGTATCCATTTACTCCTGGGCCCGGGGAGCCGGAGCCGTCCCGTGCGGGGGCGGCCGCGGCGTCCCCCGGCGCCGGACGGGGCTGCGGTCGCGGTCGGGACCGCGGCGACGCGGAGGGTGGATGAGTGTTGACCAGCACTGGCGGAGCGTGGCGAAGGCGGTGTCCTACCGGGCGACCGGCACGATCACCACGTTCCTCATTTCGTGGCTGGTGACGGGGGCGCTCAGCCTGGCGCTGTCCATCGGGCTCGTGGACGTCTTCTCGAAGGTGGCCGTCTACTACGCGCACGAGCGGATCTGGAACCGGATCCGCTGGGGGCGGTCCGCGGCCGCCCAGCCCGACTACGAGATTTGAGGAGGAGGCGGGGGTGGAGGAGATCGGAATGACGGACCCGGAGGTCGCGGAGGCCAACCGGTGGCTCGAGGGACGGTCACCACGCGCAGTGATGGCCTGGGCGTGCGAGCGCTTCGGCGCGGACCGGGTCGCGTTTTGGCCAGCAGCCTGTCGGCCGAGGACCAGGTGCTCGCGGAGCAGGCGGCCGGGCTCGACCCGCGCCCCGCCTTCTTCACCCTGGACACGGGTCGGCTCTTCCCGGAGTCGTACGACCTGGTGGAGCGGACCCGCGAGCGGTACGGCGTGGCGATCGAGGTGGTGTTCCCGGAGCGGGCCGAGGTCGAGGCGATGGTCTCGGCGCACGGCGTGAACCTGTTCTACCGGTCGCCCGAGCTGCGCCGGCGGTGCTGCGACGTGCGCAAGGTCGCGCCGCTGCGGCGGCGGCTGGCGGGGCTGTCGGCGTGGATCACGGGCCTCAGGCGCGGGCAGGCGGCCACGCGCACGGAGATCGCGCGGGTCGAGCGCGACGCCGCGAACGGCCTGGTGAAGGTGAACCCGCTCGCGGACTGGGACGAGGCGGCCGTCTGGGCGCACGTGCACGACCGCGGCGTGCCGTACAACCCGCTGCACGACCGGGGCTTTCCCAGCATCGGGTGCGCGCCGTGCACGAGGGCGGTGGCCCCGGGCGAGGACCCGCGCGCGGGGCGGTGGTGGTGGGAGCGGCCCGAGCAGAAGGAGTGCGGCCTGCACGCGAGGGACGGCCGGCTCGTGCGGGCGAGGGACGGGACGGACGGCGGCGGGGACGCGGCGGCGCGGAACCCCGGGGAGGACTGACATGGACCGGCTGGACCGGCTCGAGGCGCAGAGCGTCCACATCCTGCGCGAGGCGTACCGCGAGTTCAAGGACCTGGCGATGCTGTGGTCCATCGGGAAGGACAGCACGGTGATGCTGTGGCTGGCCCGCAAGGCGTTCTTCGGGCACGTGCCGTTCCCGCTGGTGCACATCGACACCGCCTTCAAGATCCCCGAGATGATCGCGTGGCGCGACCGCCTGGCGCGCGAGTGGCGCCTGACCCTGATCTACGGCCGGAACGTCGAGGCGCTCGCCCGCAAGGAGACCTTCCCCGACGGGCGGCTGGACCGCATCGCGTGCTGCAAGGCGCTCAAGACCGAGCCGCTGCGGCGAACGCTGTCGGGCGAGTGGCCGCGCTGGCGGCTGGACCTGGAGAGCGGCGAGTGGCGCGAGGACCCGGACCGCCGGGCGTTCACCGGAGTGATCGTGGGGGCGCGGGCGGACGAGGAGGGGAGCCGGTCGAAGGAGCGGTACTTCAGCCCCCGCACGAAGGACAACGACTGGGACGTCGGCGACCAGCCGCCCGAGTTCTGGAACCAGTACAAGACGGACTTCGCGCCCGGCACGCACGTGCGGATCCACCCGCTGCTGGACTGGACCGAGCTGAACCTGTGGGAGTACGTGGAGCGCGAGTCGATCCCCGTGATCCCGCTGTACTTCGACCGGGGCGACGGCAGGCGCTACCGGTCGCTCGGGTGCTGGCCGTGCACGCAGCCGGTCGAGTCGACGGCGAGGAGCGTCGCCGAGGTCGTGGTCGAGCTGAGGTCGGGCCGGCTGTCGCGCGTGGCCGAGCGGGCGGGGCGGGCGCAGGACAAGGACGGCGGCGGCACGCTCGAGGACCTGAGGCGCGACGGGTACATGTGAATCGGGGGAGTCCGGAAGGGAGGACGGGATGGCGATCGAGGCAACCGCCCGCGAGCAGATGAACGTGGTCATCGTGGGCCACGTCGACCACGGCAAGAGCACGGTCGTCGGGCGCCTGCTGGCCGACACCGGCGCGCTGCCCGACGGGCGGCTCCAGCAGGTGCGCGACCTGTGCGCCCGGACCGCGCGGCCGTTCGAGTACGCGTTCCTGCTCGACGCGCTCAAGGACGAGCAGGCCCAGGGCATCACGATCGACGCGGCGCGGTGCTTCTTCAAGTCCGCGACGCGCGACTACATCATCATCGACGCGCCGGGCCACGTGGAGTTCCTGAAGAACATGGTCAGCGGCGCCAGCCGCGCCGAGGCCGCGCTGCTGGTGATCGACGCGAAGGAGGGCGTGCGCGAGAACTCGCGTCGGCACGGCTTCCTGCTGTCGATGCTCGGCATCCCGCAGCTGGTCGTGCTGGTCAACAAGATGGACCTGGTCGGGTACGCGCAGGACGCCTTCGAGCGGATCCGCGACGAGTACGCGGCGTTCCTGCGCGGGATCGGGGTGCGGGCGACCGCGTTCGTCCCGGTGTCCGCGTTCCACGGCGACAACCTCGTCGAGCGGTCGCCCGGGATGCCGTGGTACGACGGGGTGTCGGTCCTGCAGGTGATCGACGGCTTCACGCCCGCGGCCCCGCCCGCCGAGCGGCCCTTCCGGCTGCCCGTCCAGGACGTCTACAAGTTCACCGAGGACGGCGACGACCGGCGCATCTTCGCGGGCACCGTGGTCGCCGGCCGCGCGTCGGTGGGCGACGAGGTGGTCTTCCACCCGTCCGGCAAGCGGTCGCGGATCTCGTCGATCGAGGGGTTCAACACCCCCGAGCGGTCGGCGGTCGGGGTGGGCGAGGCCACGGGGCTGACGCTGTCGACGCAGGTGTACGTGCGGCCCGGCGACGTGATGTGCCGGGCGGACCAGCCGCCTCCCGAGGTCGCGACCCGCATCCGCGCCAGCATCTTCTGGCTGGGACGGCGACCGCTGGCCACGGGCGGGCGGTACAAGCTCAAGATCTGCACCGCCTCCACGTCTGCGTACGTTCGCGAGGTCGTGCGCGTGATGGACGCGTCGGACCTGTCGAGCGGGGTGGGACGGCGCCACGTCGATCGCCACGAGGTGGCGGAGGTCGTCCTGGAGACGGTGCGCCCGATCGCGTTCGACCGCACCGCGGGCGGGGCCGAGACGTCCCGGTTCGTGCTGGTGGACGGGTACGACCTGGCCGGGGGGGGGATCGTCACCGAGGCGCTGGCCGGCGCGTCGCTGTTCGAGCAGCGGGCGGGCGAGCGGCGCGCGGCCTTCACCCGGGGATCCGTGACGCCCGAGGAGCGGCACGAACGGTACCGCCAGCGGCCGCGCCTGGTGCTGGTGACCGGCGGCGACGCGGCGCGGCTGCAGCAGGTGGGAGCGCGGGTCGAGCGGCGCCTGTTCGACGCGGGCCGGTACGCCTACTTCCTGGGCCTGCACAGCCTGGAGGCCGGGCTGGACGCGGACGTCGCGAGCGGGCCGCTGTCGCGCGACGAGCACGTGCGCCGGCTGGGCGAGCTGGCCGGGCTGTTCGCGGACGCGGGGTGCATCCTGGTCGCGGCCGTGCCCGGCCTGGATCCGGCCGAGCTGAGGGTGATCCGCGCGCTGGCGGCCCCGTCGGAGGTGCTGGCGGTCGGCCTGTCCGCCGGCTCGGACGTCGCCTCGGACGTGCCGGTCGCGCTGTCGTTGCCCGCGGACGCCGACGTCGAGGCCTGCGCGGACCGGATCGGCGCCCTGCTGGCGGAACACGCCGTGGTGCTCGACTTCCAGATCTGATCTGCTGCCTTCATTGGGTTGCGGGCGCAGCCCGCGCTGGGAGGTGTCGCATGATCGCCCGGCCAGCCCCAACCGCGATCGAGCGGGACAAGGCCGATATCGGCGTGGACTTCGACTTCGAAGCCCTGGCCCGCCGGCCCCTGCCGGAGATCCCCCAGAACGTGGTCGCCCTGTTCAAGTGGACCGGGATCTACCAGCAGCTCCAGAAGGGCTTCTTCATGGTGCGGGTGCGCCTGCCGGGCGGGCGGATCACGGCGGACCGGCTGGACGGGCTCGCCGCGATCGCGGACGAGTTCGGGCAGGGGGAGCTGTGCCTGACCACGCGGCAGACCTTCCAGCTCCACTGGGTGCGGTGGGCCGACCTGCACCGGGTGCTGGCGCGGCTTGCCGCGATCGGCCTGGATTCGAAGAACGCCTGCGGCGACGTGACGCGGAACGTGGTCACGTGCCCGTTCCAGGGTGTCTGCCCGCACGAGGTCGGGGACGTTCGCGACACGATCCTGGCGCTGGCGGACGACCCCGAGATCCGCGACCGGCAGCGCAACCTGCCGCGCAAGCACAAGATCAGCGTGGCGGGGTGCGACCGGGCCTGCAACCAGACGCTGATGAACTGCCACTCGTGGGTGCCCGTGCTCCGGGACGGCCCGGGCGGCCCGGTGCGCGGCTTCCGCTGGTACGCGGGCGGCGGGCTCGGCGCGCGGCCGATCCTGGCCAAGGCGATCTTCGACTGGGTGCCGGAAGCGCTCGTGATCGCGGTCGCCCGGGCGGGGGTGGAGGTCTACCGCCGCGAGGGCGACCGCCGTGTGCGGGCGCTCGCACGGCTGAAGTTCGTGGTCGAGCGGATGGGCCCGCGCGGGTTCGGGGACGCGGTGCTGGCCGAGCTGCGGGCGCGGGGCGTCGCGGGGCACGATGCGATCGAGCCGGCCGCGGACCCGGTGCCGCGCGTGGGGCCGGCGGCGTTCGAGGGCGAGACGGCGGTGCCCCAGCGACAGGCCGGCTTCCGCACGGTGCGGGCGCGCATCCCGCGCGGCGAGATCGCGGCGGCCCGGGCGCGCCGGCTCGCGGAGCTGGCGCGGAGGCACGGCGACGGCTCGCTCCAGTGCACGGCCCGCCAGAACCTCCAGTGGCGCTTCGTGCCCGAAGCGCAGGTCCCGGCGCTGCTGGACGCGCTCCGCGGGGAGGGGCTGGCGCTCGACGGGCTGGACCACCCCCCCGACGTCGTCGCCTGCGTCGGGACCACGGTGTGCAACCTGGCCGTGTCCGACACGCCGAACGCGTACCGCGCGCTGGAGGCCGCGATGTCGGCCGACCCGGACCTCTGGCGGGCGGTGGGGCCGCTGCGGATCCACCTGAACGGCTGCCCGAACGCCTGCGCCCAGCACTGGATCGCGGACATCGGGCTGCGCGGAACCCGCCGCGAGGCCGCGGAGGGGAGCGAGGAGGGGTTCACGGTCCACGTGGGCGGCGGCCTCGCGGGCCCGGGGCACGTGGCCCGGCCCGTGTGCGACGTCCCCGCGGACCGCGTCGTGGAGGTCGTGCAGCGGATCCTGCGGGCCTACCTCGACGGCCGGGACGGCGCGGACGAGTCCTTCGGGGACTGGGCGCGGCGCACCGGCCCGGCGGGCGTCGCGGCCCTCGTCGGGCTGCCGCCCGCGCCGCCCGAGGCGCTGAACGTGGAGATGCTGCGCCTGCGGCCCCTCCTCGATCGCATCGTGGAGGAGGCCCGTCATGACGACGACGCTCGTTGAGTCGCTGGCCGCGGAGGCCGCCGCGCTCCTGGACGAGGGGCGCAACGACGACGCGATCGACCGGCTGCGGGGGCCCGCCGCGCCGGCCCACGGAGTGCTGTGCGCCCGGCTGGCGCGTGCCTACCACCAGCGGGGCGACGCCCGGGGGGACGTGTACAGCGCCCGCTTCTTCGCGTCCCGCGCGCTGGAGCTGGGCCACGACACGCCGGAGGTGCGCGCGATCCTCGCGGTGGCCGCGTTCCGGAAGGGCCGCTTCGACCAGGCGGAGCCCGTGCTGCGGGCGCGGGCGGCGGCCGGCGGCGACCCGGGGGCAGCGGCGCTGTACGGGATCGCGCTGTTCCACCTGGGACGCGCAGCCGAGGCGGCGGAGTGGCTGGACCGGGCGGTCGCGGCGGACCCCGGGCAGGCCGACTGGGCGGCCGCCCGCGACGCGGCGCGCGAGGCCGCGGCCTCCGGCCGACCCCCGCCCGATTCCGACCGCTGGACCCCGGTCGCCCCCTCGCTCGGCGGGCCCCGCGACGTCCGCCCGGCCGGCATCGCCTCGGCGGACCGCGGCAGCGCGCTGTCCGTGCTGGCCGGCGACGGCACGCACCCGAAGGACTTCGCGTGGACGGCCGCGAGCGTGCCCTGCCAGGCGGCCTGCCCCGCCGGCACCGACATCCCGGCGTACCTGCGCGCGATCCACGAGGCGGACCCGGCGCGCGCATACCGGATCAACCTCGAGGACAACGTGTTCCCGGGCGTGCTGGGCCGGGTCTGCGCGCGACCGTGCGAGCCCGCCTGCCGTCACGGCCGGGAAGGCCTCGGCGAGCCCGTGGCGATCTGCGGCAGCAAGCGGGCCGCGGCCGACCTCGGTCGCACGGGTCCGGTGCTGCTCGCGCCCTGGTTCGGCCCGTCGGGCAGGCGCGTCGCGGTGGTCGGCGCCGGCCCCGCGGGACTCGCGGCGGCGCGCGAGCTGGCGCGGCTGGGCCACGCCGTCACGGTGTTCGAGCGGCACCGGGTGCCGGGCGGGATGCTGATCCAGGGCATCCCCGTGTTCCGGCTCCCGCGCGAGGTGATCGACGCCGAGGTGGGCCAGGTCCGCGGGCAGGGCGTCGAGATCCGCTGCGGCGTGGACGTGGGCCGGGACCTCCCCTTCGCGGACCTGGTGCGTGACTCCGACGCGGTCGTGCTGGCGGCGGGCACGCTGCGCCCGAACGTGCCCGAGCTGCCGGGCGTGCGCATTCCCGGCGTGCGGCACGGACTCGACTTCCTGCTCGACGTGAACGAGGGCCGGCCGATCGAGCCCGGCGATCACGTCGTGGTGATCGGCGGCGGCTTCACCGCGATGGACTGCGCGCGCGCGGCGGCGCGGCTGCGGGGAACGCCCGCGCGGCGCCCGAACGACGGCGCGGTCCGCGTGTTCTACCGGCGCTCGCGCACCGAGATGCTGGTGGCCCCGGGCGAGGTCGAGGAGCTGCACCACGAAGGCATCCCGATGGAGTTCCAGGTGATGCCGCTCGAGTGCGTCCAAGGCGGCGACGGGCGCGTGCGGGCCGTGCGGTTCGTGCGCACCGCGCTCGGCGCCCCGGACGCCTCGGGCCGGCGCCGCCCCGAGCCGGTCCCCGGCAGCGCGTTCGAGGTGCCGGCGACCCTCGTGCTGCTGGCCACCGGGCAGTTCCCGGACGCGGCGTTCCTGCACGACGACCCGGAAGGGCGTGCGCTCGTCGGAGAGGACGGGTGGCTCGTCACGGGCGCCGGCCACGCCACGGCCCACCCGAAGGTGTTCGCGGCCGGCGACTTCGCGACGGGCGCCCGCAGCATCATCGACGCGATCGGTCACGCGAAGGCCGCGACCCGGGCCGTCGACCGGTTCCTGTGCGGGACCGACCGCCTCCGGGACGTGGTGGAGGTCACGGACCTCGTGTCGACCGGGCGCATCCGCGAGATGGACTTCGTCCCGAGGGTGGCGCTGCCGACGCTGGCCCTGCCGGCACGGGAGGCGCACGCCGAGGTCGAGACGGGCTTCGCCGCGGACCAGGCCGTCGAGGAGACCCAGCGGTGCTATGCCTGCCACGTGAAGTTCGAGATCGACCCCCGCAAGTGCATCCTGTGCGGCTGGTGCGTGAAGGCGAAGCCGCGCCCCGACTGCATCGTCGAGGTCGCCCGGCTGCTCCACGACGAGCAGGACCGCATCGCCGGCTTCCAGCGGGCCCGGTCCAGCGAGGAGGTGCGGCGCGTGTTCATCAACGCGGCCGACTGCATCCGCTGCGGGGCCTGCGTGGATGCGTGCCCCGTGGACGCCATCAGCCTCCAGAGGGCCGCCCGGCGCACCCGGGTAGCGGGGGAGGGGTGAGCCTCGCCCCCACCCGTACGCCTTCCGCGACGAGGTCCGCCAGGCCGAGCGTCGGCACATGCCCCCCGTGGGTCGCGTCGAGGGCCTCCGGCGGCAGGTCGGTCCGGTACACGCCCGCGACCGCCGCGTCTCCCGGACCGGCCGGGAGCAGGTGCGCCTCGCTCTCGAACGTGCGCCAGAGCTGGGCCGCGAAGCGGGCGTCCCTGCCGGACAGGCAGCCCGCGCCGCCGTACCGGGAGGCCATCCGCTTCGCCGCGTGACCGTTCACCACGCCGAACACGGTCGCGACCGTCCCGGCGTCGTATCCCTTCCAGTGGTCGAACGAGACCCCGGCCGCCGCGAGGAGCGGCTCGAACGCCTGCCGGCCGTCCCGGTAGCCGTTCGCGTACACGTCGTGGGCGACGGCCTCCAGGTACGGTTGCCGCCGCGCCGCGTCCGGCGACCCGGCCGCCCGCGGGACCTTGGCGGTCGCGAGCGTGGTCCCGACCTTGTTGTGGCGGGGACCACTGGACCGACGAGGACATCGCGCCGGTCTCGTGCGACAAGTCGGGGTCCGGTCGCGCCGCCGGATCGCCAGCCAGGCCGCGACGGCGAGGACCCCGGCGGCGAGCCCGGCCGGCACCCCGCGAGGCCCGCTCCCGGCATTCCCGGCGCAGGTCCCGCCCGCCGCGCCGGGCGCCGAGGGCGGCTCCGCGACGGCATCGGGGAGTACGGGGGCGTCGTCGCGGGTCCGCCGGGCGGACCGTGCTCGACCGCGCACGCCGCCTCCCCGTCCGTCTCGAACACGACCACGACGCCGTCCGTCCGACCGTCCTGGAGGTACGGCCCCGTCACGAGGTCCGCCGCCGGGACGGGCGCCGCGACCGACGCCGCGATCGCGGCCAGGGCCAGGGGAAGAGAGGATCGAGCCGACACGATCAGTCCCCGCGGTCGAACCGGACGCAGCCGAGGGCGAGGGTGCGGGGGGCGCGGAACTCGCAGGCATCGACCTTGAGGGCTGCGTCCCGTCTCGCGAGGGCCGGGTCTGCGGAAGCGACGGGTGCGGCGGATCGCGAGCGCGCCGCGCCACGGCGCGGATCGCTCATCGCGGGGGAGAGAGGCCCCAGGGCGTCGCGCGAGGGTCGGTCCGCGACGCCCGGGGCCCGGGATCGCCGGCGCTACGGCGCGCCGCCGCCGTGGTAGCCGCGGGCCATGGTCTCCAGAGAGACGTCCGTCTGCTCGGACGCGCTGCCCCCGGCCCGGTGGCACTGCTTGCAGGCCCAGTCGATGCTCACATACGGCATCGCGACCTTGCCGTCCGCGGTGAACTGCTTCTGGTCCGCGTCGGGGTTGATGTAGAAGAAGTGCACCGGGATGTCGCCCTTGAACGCCGCCGCGTCGCCCCATGCCGACTTCACGATCTTCGGCATGTGGCACGTCGCGCACTCGAACCCCTTCTTGAACGAGACCTTCTGGTTCGTGTCGTAGCCCTCGTGGCAGTTGATGCAGGCGCGCCGGATCCCCTGGTTCGGGTTGACGGTCGCGTCCGCGAACTTGGTGCTCTTGTGCGGGTCGTGGCAGTCGATGCAGCGCATCGAGAGCTTCTTCGACTGGAACAGCTCCTCGTACTGCTCGTGGTGCTGGATGAAGCCGCCCTTCGCGTCCACGACCTCGACCTCGTTCCGCCGGTGGCACTTGCCGCACAGCTCGGGGTCGCGGTCCACCTTCATGTCCACGAAGTACGGCGCCTCGACGTGGTGCTCGCCCGGACCGTGGCACGCCTCGCACTGGATCCCGGGCGCCGCGAACGAGCCGGCCATGCCCGGCAGGCCGTCCTGGCGCTTGCAGGTCTCGTCGCCGATCGGGCAGGGGATCCAGCCGGTCGTGTGGCACTCGCCGCAGTCGAACGGCTTGCGCTTCTTGTTCGTCTTCTCGTAGTTCGTCTCGTAGTTCACGTACGCGGCCGTGCTGCCCAGCTCCGCGTTCGGCAGGTTCCACTGCGTCGGGTTCTTGACCGTGCCGTCGTCGACGCTGGTCACGATGAACCCGTCCTTGTCCAGGTAGCGGCCCTTCCAGGCGAACCCCCCGACCACGTACGTGATGTCCGCCCACGTGTACGCCGCGCCCTCGACCCAGGCGCCCGCGCCGCCGTTCGCGGCCGCGTCCCAGTGGGTCTGCTTCGGGAGCTGGTCCGGCATCCCGCCGGTCAGCGAGTCGAACGCGTACGCGGGCTTCTGCCCGTCCACGACCTTGCGCAGCTTGTTCGGGTGGCCGGTCTTCGCGAACGACGCCGCGATGCCCGCGTGGCACGTCGTGCAGGTGTCGGACCCGACGTACTGCGGAGGCTGCCAGTTCTGCCCGTCCTTGCCCGGGGCGCCGTCCTGGCCCGGGGTGCCCGGGGCGCCGTCCTGGCCCTGCGCCCCCGGCGCGCCATCCTGGCCCTGCGTCCCCGGAGCGCCGTCCTTTCCCGGCTGGCCAGGGGCGCCCGCGGTACCGTCCTTGCCCGGCTCGCCGTCCCTGCCGGGCAGGCCGTCCTTCCCCGCCGTCCCCGCCTCGCCCGGAGCGCCGTCCTTCCCGGCCGTCCCGTCGTCTCCCTTCGGCCCCTCGCAGCCGGCGACGGCCATCGCGACCGCGGCCAGCAGGGCCAGCACATCCAGACCCTTGCGCATCATCGAACTCCCTCCGTGTGGAACCACCACGATGCCCGTCGCCGGGCCGCCGCGGCCGGTGCAGTACAACGTCCGTGCCACGACCTGTCTGGGCGGTTTGTTGCAGTAAGTCCGCTGACTTGCCAGGATCGGCCCGGAGCGACCCCGGGACGGGGCCGCCCAGGGGTGTTTCGATCCCCGGACACGCCGGGGCCCGCGCAGGCCTCCGCCACCACACAACCATTCGATTACAAAGGAGGAATGCAGGTGCTACGCAAACGTAACACAGGACCGTGTCACCCGGGATCGCCCCCCGTCCGGCGCCGCAGCTTCTCCCAGAGCGTCTTCCGGCTGATCCCCAGGATTTCGGCGGCCCTCGACC
>VGRB01000163.1 GCA_016875475.1 Deltaproteobacteria bacterium | reverse complement strand
GGCCGGTGCCGGTGGTCGGCGGGAACTCCGCGTCCGCCACGATCGAGAACTCGCCGAGCGTGTCCGCGGCCTTGTCGATCTCGAGCGACGTGACGGACAGGTCGCCGTGGCACGGGTTGTCGATCGTCAGGAAGCGGTCCGTGGCGAGCCCCTGAGCCACGTAGCCGAAATCGATGATCTCCGGGTCGGGGGCGATGCAGGGGATGTCCAGTTCGCCCTTCAGCTCGACGCGCGTCGGGCTCTGGGCCATGTCGTTGCTGATCACGTGGACCTGGCCGAGGTCGGCGCCTTCCCTGGGCGGGTCGGACACGGACGCGGTCCAGGCGATCGAGAAGGTGCGCTCCTGGTTCGGGGCGAGGGTCCACGCGGTCCCCGCGGCCGGGCCGCCGGCCACCGCGATGCCGCTGTTCGCGCCGAGGAACGGCAGGACGTCGGTGACGATCAGGTCGTACTTGCCGCGGTTGATGACCAGGACGTCGCGGGACGCGGTGGCGCCGGGCTTGACGAAGCCGAAGTCCACGAGCGCGGGCTGGACCTCGATCTTCGGGCCGACCGCGGTCCCGGTCACCGGGAACTCGAACCGCTCGGTGCCCGAGTAGACCCACAGGCGTTCCGTGTCGAACTCGCCCACGTCGGTGCGGTTGAAGGTGACCACGAAGCCGATCGCGTCGCCGGGCTCGAGGTCGAGCGGGAACGGCCGGTTGTCGGGGGTCACGAACTCCGGGTGGAGCGTGAACCGGCCGTCGTCGTTCTTGAGCGACATCGAGTCGATCTTCACGGCCTTGGAGCCGAGGTTCTTCAACTGGAAGGCGCCGTCCTGCGGCAGGTCGGCCAGCGGGACCTCGCCGAAGGCGACCGGCGGGACCGTGGTCAGGTCGCCGACCTGGCCGAGCGCGGTGAGCTGGATGGTGCTCTGCTTCTCCGGCGGCACGTTGTGGTCGATGAGGATCGTGCCCGACGCGTTGTCGCCGCTGACCGGCCGGTAGTGCACGAAGAGCTTCACCGACTCGCCGGGCTTCAGCTCGAGGGCCTCCGGGTCGTCCCAGGAGAACTCGTCCGAGCTGCCGGCCGCGAGCCGGATCCCCTTGATCACGACGGTCCCCTCGGTGCCCGTGTGCCTGAGGGCAACCTCGCGGACCACGTCCTCGCCGACGGAATGGGTGCCGAAGTTGATGGAGTTCGGGGTTGCCAGGAAGTCCAGGTCCTCCAGCAGGCCGCTGGTCGCGCCGCTGCCTCCGCACGCAAGGGCGAACGCCGCCGCGCACGTACACGCGAGCACACCGCGAACGAACGCGCGATTCGAGTGGATCATCGGTGGGTTCCTCCGGCCGTGCCAACCGCCGCCACGACCCCCCGCGGGACGGGGAGCCGCGGTGATTGTAGCGGAAGAGGGGGGAGAGGTCGCAAGGGATTTGTCATGGATCCGCACTGGGGGAGGGCCGCCAGTGCGGATTCGCACTGGCGGCCCTGCCGCTGCCGGGCGCCCTCGGGGCGCGGCGTTCATGCCGCCGCGCCCCGCCCGCAACGAATGGGACGGGCGCCCGGCAGCGGGGCCCCAGGCGTGGCCCGCGTCTTGCTCGCGCCCCCACCGGCCTTGATGCGGAGTGCGGCTGTGCACGCGGTCCCGAGAGCGACGTTCCTGACGACGGCGATCCTCCTTCCGGCGATCCTCCCGGCGCCCGCGTCGGCGCTGACCGGCGACGAGGTCCTGGCGCGGATGGACAAGACGATCAACGGCTTCGCCGACCAGGCGATGGACGTGACGTTCACCATCGTGGACGTGGACGGGTCGAAGAAGTCGTACGACATCACGGTCCGCCAGAAGGGCGACCAGAAGCGCCTGGTCCGTTTCACCTCCGGCGAGATGAAGGGGATGGCGACCCTGGTCGAGGACCGCAACCGCGTCTACGTCTACCTCCCGGGCTTCAAGAAGGTCCGGCGGGTGGCGGCCCACAACATGAACCAGTCGTTCGCCGGGTCCGACCTGTCGAACGACGACATGGCGTCCGTGAGCTGGACCGCGCTCTGGGACGCGACGATCGAGCGCGAGGACGCGACCGCGTACCACCTCGCGTGCGCGCCCAGGCCCGGCGCGAACGCGCCCTACGCGAAGGCCCGCGTGACCGTGGCGCGCGACAGCTTCCAGCAGATCGGGATCGAGTACTTCGACGCTGCGGGCACGCTCGTCCGGACGTGGAAGATGAGCGGGATCCGCGAGTTCCACGGCGTGACGCGGGCGGCGCTCATCGTGGTCACCGACGTGCGTACCGGTCACCGGACCGAGATGCACGTCCGGGACTTCAGAGTGAACCAGGGGTTCCAGGACTCCCTGTTCACCGTGCGGCAGCTCGAGTGGGGAGAGTGAGCCTCGTCGCTCCCGCGTGAGGCCGCCTCCCCGGGGGGGCGGCGTCCGCGGCCGGTGCCCGGCCGGGGGGGAAGCCGTGCCGGGACCGGCGGGACGCCGCTCACCCGTCCCACGCTCGAGCTGCCGCACGATACCCTCGAGCTGCCGCACGACTGCCCTGATCCGCGGGTGGTCCCGCAGGCATCGCGGCAAGGCCGGCAGCGCACGAACGGGTGCGCTGCGCGGCTCATTCCGCCCGCCCCTCGAACGCAGCCTGGAGCCGTTCGGGAAGCGTCGCGTCGAAGTCCTCCGAGACGCGGACCCGCCCGGCCCACGCCCCCGGCGTCCTCCGCTTCGCCCACGGCGTCCTCCGCTTCGCCCCCGGCGTCCTCCGCTCCACCCGCGAGCGCATCGGAACGAGCCGCGCCACGGGGCGTCCGGCCTTGGCGATCACGATCTCCTCGCCCGCCGCGACGCGGTCGACGAGCTTCGAGAGCGCCGCCCTCGCCTCGCGGAGATTGAAGACGACGTCGGGCACGACCGGTCTCCCTGGCCAAGCCTGACCAGACGGTAGCGCCGGGTCCGGCGGTCTGCAAGACGGTACGGCACGGGCACCTGGGCGGGCGGGCCGTCCTCGCGGCTCGTGCGCTGTTGAAGTTGCAGCACAAGTCCCGCAGCGCACACGAGAAAACACGAGCGAGAAATATCTTTTCCGACGCAGGGAACTTACGGGGGGTATCCGGCGACTAATAGACGAAAGCGGGGAGTCCGCGCCAAGTCGGGGTATTCGGGGGTCGCAGAAGGGGAGGAACGTCATGTCTGCGTCGCGTCGAGTCGCCGTGCTGTCCTTGTCCCTGCTCGTGTCCGTGGCTGCACCTGGGGGGGGGGGGGAAACCTTCGGGCCCGCACCGGAAGCGGCCCCGCGGGCATCGGTTGAATCGGCGCTCGCCGTGCCTGACCCCTGCCTCGAAGGCGGCCACCCCGGGAACTGCGTCTCGCCCGCCTGCGCGCTCGCCTCGTTCATCGCGGACCAGCAGATCCCCCCGGCCGGGGACCCGGCCGGGCTGATCGCTACCGCGGCGAGCGCGTGCGACCAGGCGCAGGCCGGCAGCTACGCCGCGGCGGTCGCGACGCTCGACGACCTTGCGTCGATGCTCCTCGCCCGGCTCCTGGCCGGGACTCTCGACCCTCACGCGTACGCGCTGATCATGGAACGCCTCCACGAGGCCCGGGCGATGCTGAACCGCCTCCCCACGGTTGATGTCACGGGCACGTGGGTCGTGGTCGCTCAGAACGACGTCGGCCTCCGCGTCATCCAGCTCCACCAGCGCAGGGACGGCACGGTGACGGGCTACGTCCCGGGCGGCGCGGGCGAGGCGGTCGTCACGACCGGCTGGGTGCAGGGCGACGAGCTGCGCTTCGGGCTCGAACTCCGCCCCCCGGCCGGCGGGGACGACGAGGGAATGACCGTCGGGCACGGCGGCGAGGGCTCCGGACGCGAGGTCGCCATCCGGGCGATCGTCTCCGGGGCGGGCGGCCAGGAGGGCGGCGGCTCCCTGACCGGCTCGGCCGTGCAGTGGGGGCAGGAGTCCGCCCTGACCGGCTACCGCACGGCGGAAGTCCTGGCGGAGCGGCGGTTCGGGTTCTGGACGGGGCCCGCGCAAGGGCCGGACGAGTCGATGGAGGTCTCGGTCGTGGTCGCGGGCGCCGGGCTCGTGACGGGTGCCTACCGCACGTGGCCCTGCGAGGCCGCGCACTGCGGCGGGACCGTGGTCGGCCTGTCGGAGACCGCGGGCGGCGACCTCGTCCTGCTGCTCCGGTCCGGCGCGGGCACGATCGGCCGGGTCGAGGCCGCGTTCGCGTCCGACCAGCCCGGCGAGCCCGGGTACTTCGCCTACCGGGGCGAGTGGTGGGACGGCGACGCGCTCCGGGGGGAGGTCCAAGGCTTCCGGCTGCCGGGCACGGACACGCGCCACGCGCGCCTGACGCTCGCGGCGTACGGCCGCATCGCCGACGACCTCGCGGGCGACGCCGGGTTCCTCCAGTACGTCTCCTCGCCCCCGTACCCGCACCTGTCGCAGGCGTACAGCCACTCCGGCCGGGACGCGGCCGATCTGTTGATCGAATGGGCGACCGAGGTCGAGGCGCTGGACGGCATCCTCGTGGAGTTCAGCCGGTTCCGGAACCTCGCGACCGTCATGGACCCGCGCGGACTGCCGATGCTCGGGTCGCTGCCGTTCCGCGGGAAGGGCGTGGATTTCCTGGACCGCCGGACCGCGAGGACCGGGGACGACCGGGAGGAGTACCGCAACGCGGACACGCGGCCGCCGCGGGACGGGCTCAGGTTCATCGACGTGGTCGGGTCGGGCGCGGACGAACGCGTGGTGCTCACGGGGAACGGGCTCGGCGCGGACGACGCGTCGCTGCCGTTCGCCGGCGCGGGCATCGACGCGATCCGCGCGGGCCTGGGCCGGGTCGCGAAACCGTTCGGGGTCCACTCGGCCTGGTCCCCGGACGGCGCCGAGGAGATCGAGTTGTCGTTCCACTCGAGCCTGAACGCCCCCGACTTCGCGGCATGGGCCGATTGCGACGTGGTGTGGGCCGCAGGCGCGGACGGCACCGTGTGCCCGGACGACGGGGAAGTCGACCTGTGGGCCGCGGTCGGGAACTACGCATTCGCCGCGTTCGGCGTCACGGACTGCTCCGACGCGATCGAGGCCCTGCCCCACGGCGCGGCCAAGGGCGAGAGCCTCGGCACGCTCGCGGCGTCCGGGGCGACCCCGCCGCAGTGGAGGACGAGCCTGTGGACCGGCACCGGCTTCTTCGAGCCGTTCTGCCCCTACTGGGCGCTCTCGCCCGCCGCGCGGGCCGACCTCCTGACGGCCGCGCGCGGCGCGTCGTACGCGGAGCAGTTGACCGAGCCGTTCCTCTGCAACCAAGGGCAAGGCGAGGTCTCGGTCTTCCCGATGGAACTGACCTGGGAGAGGCGGACCACGCTGAACCCGGCCGCGAACCCGGCGCGGATCCGGTTCGCCCGGCCGGGCGTGGAGCAGCCCCCGGACCACCGGTACGACTACGCGTTCCTGGACGCGGGGGGTGCTTCGGCGGAGAATGGCCGGGTGAGCGCGTTCCAGCCATGGGCCCCCGTGACGGCGGCGGGCTTTCGGTCCATGACGCTCAACCCGTCCGGGGGCACGCCGCGTGCCGTGTGGTACCGGGTCGAGACGACCGGCCCGGCGAGCGCGGTGCTCTACCTCGACGCCTCGCACGCGGACGTCCCGGTGGCCGACCTCTACGACGCAATCCCGCCGCCCGGCCTCGCGTCGGGCTGCGACGACGGAAACCCCTGCACGGACGACGCGGAGCTGTCATGGGGCGGCTGCAGCCACGAGCCGAACACGGCCCCCTGCTTCGCGGGGGACCTCTGCACGGTCGGGGACGTCTGTTCCGCCGGCACGTGCACGGCTGGAGAACCGCGCGACTGCGACGACGACGACCCGTGTACCCTAGACGGCTGCGACCCGGCGGTCGGGTGCGTGTACGCCCCGGCGTCCGGCTCGCCGTCGTGCGACGACGGCAGCGCGTGCACCACGGGCGACGCCTGCGTCGCCGGGAGCTGCACTGGCGGCGCGGCCATGGTCTGCGACGACGCCAACGCCTGCACCACGGACTCGTGCGACCCGGCCTCGGGCTGCGTATCTGCGCCGCGGAACGGCGCGTGCGACGACGGGAACGCCTGCACCTACGCGGACATGTGCGTGAACGGCGTCTGCACGCCCGCGGGGCCGACGAACTGCGCCAACCTCAACGCGTGCGACGACGACTCCTGCGACCCCGCGGTCGGGTGCGTGCACACGCCGAACGAGGCGACCGAGTGCAGCGACAACGACCTCTGCACGGTTGGCGACTACTGCTCGGCCGGCGACTGCGTCCCCGGCGGCGAGGCGCTGGACTGCGATGACGACGACGCATGCACCGACGACGCGTGCCTGCCTTACAGCGGCTGCATCCACCCGGTCATCGGGTGCGCCGACACGGACCCGTGCACCGCGGACTCGTGCGACCCGGTCCTCGGGTGCAGGCACGAGCCGGTGACGGACTGCGACGACCACGACGCCTGCACCACCGGAGACACCTGCGCCACCGGCGTCTGCGCGGGCACGCCCATCTCCTGCGACGACGGCGAGCCGTGCACGGCGGATTCCTGCAACCCTGCGACCGGCTGCGTCAACACCGGCGCCCCGTTGGACGGCACGTCCTGCGACGACGGGAGCGCCTGCACCGGTGGCGACGTCTGCGCGGGCGGCGACTGCGCCGGGACGCCCCTGGACTGCGACGACGACAATCCCTGCACGAACGACTCGTGCCTGCCGGGCATCGGGTGCATGAACCTTGAGAGGACCGGCTCGTGCGACGACTCGAATCCCTGTACCTCAGGGGAGTTGTGCGTCGGCGACGCCTGCGTCGGCACGCCCCTGCTCGACGGCGCGGATTGCGACGACGACGACCCGTGCACCGAAGCCGACCACTGCGCGTCCGGCAACTGCGTCGGCTCGCCTATCGCCGACGGCGACCCGTGCAGCGACGGGAACCCGTGTACGGCCAGCGACACCTGCCAGGGCGGGCTCTGCGAGGGAGACGACTACCCGGATTGCCCCTGCGAGCAGGTCGCGGGCCAGTGGGAGTGCACTGTCGGCGGCGGGTTCTGCAACGCCGCCGAGGACTGCGACGCCCAGGGCCTCACGCCCCCGGCCTGCATCGAGGGCGCGTTCGAGTGCGTGGACCATATCTGCCACTACGAGTGCGATGTGCCGGTCACGGATCCCGACGGGGACGGGCTCGTGGGCCAGGACGAGGACTGCCCCCTCGACCCTGCAAATGACGAAGACGGCGACACGATCTGCGGGAACAAGGACAACTGCCCGAGGATTGCGAACCCCTTGCAGGAAGACGCCGACGGCGACGGACTCGGGGACGCCTGCGACTTCGGGGAATTCTACACGACCGACACCGTCCAGGAGGACGAGGACGGCAGCGGCTTGACGCTGCGGTTTTCGGTAACCGGCTTCGATGTGATCCGGCACCAGACCTCGTTCGGCGAGATGATCGAGCCCCGCATGGATGGATTCGTCATGGAGGGAGAGCCGGGCCGGCCGGCGCTCCCGGTCCGGCGAGTCGTTCTGGAGGTCCCTTGGGACGTCCAGGTCGTCGAGGTCACTTCGACCATCACGTCGGCCGTGGACATCGAGGGAATTCTGGTCTACCCCCGGCAGGGCCCGAACGCGGGCCAGGGCTTCCAGTACGACACGCTCCACTACGTGCACTCCGGGGTACTTGAGCCGGGGCCGCTCTCCGTGGTGTCCGGTCCCGGGTCCATGCGGGACAGGCGCCTCGTCTGGCTAACGATCCGGCCGTTCCAGTACGTGCCGCAAACGAGAACCGTCACCCTCGTCAAGTCGGGCCTGGTCAACGTCCATTTCGTGCGACGCGATCCCACCGTTCCACGCCCCCTCCCGTCATCCTTCTCCGACGCTGCGGCGGCCGGGCTGATCGCGAACCAGGGATACCGCCAGACGGGCCAGGATCCCCTTCCGGGCGAGCCGATCTTCGCGGTGGTCGCGCCTCAGGAGTTGCTGGAGGACGCAGAAGGCCCCGGCACCGACGACGGTGTGGTCTGGTCGGACTTCGTGAACCGCAAGCCGGACAAGGACTACTACGACTGGCAGGTGGTGTCGCCTGCGGACGTTCTGGACATCTGTCCAACGCCAGCGAGTCCGGACAGGCAGAAGTACTTCCCGACATGCCTCCGCTCGTGGCTGGCCGACCTCGGCGCGAACCTCCGCTACGTCATGCTGGTCGGCGACTACATGGACGTCCCCCCGGGGGCGGACGAGGGAACCGGGATCTTCGGCTCGAATGCCTCCAGGCACTCGGTGGTCGAGATCGAGGGAGACCTCCTGCTGAACCCCGACTACCCGCGGTACGTGATCGACTGCGGCGACTGGTGCGAGGTCCAGATTGGGGGGCAGACCGCTGTCGTGGGCTGGGACTCGGACACTGTGTGTTCAAACCACGACCTGTACCCGGGAGAACCGCACGACATCCGTCCGTTCGGCACCCTCGTCCGTCGCTGTCATGCCGACGACGACGGCTGCGTGCCTATGGACCAGCAGCAGATCAGGGAGGTCTCGGGCGACCCCGTCCCGAACTACGGCGGCGGTTGGCCGGCGGTTGTCAAGGTGGAGTACAACGCGTCGTGGAGGGGCGAACTTGTCAACACCCAAACCGGGTGGGTCCCGTTCAGGGTCAGGCTGGTCAACGGGACCGGACGCCTGGCCCTGGGGATCATGAGACTCAAGTCTGATCCCATCGCGCCCGCCGATCGCCTGGATCCCGGCGACTTCAGCACGGACGGGGGAGTCACCACGGGAAGGTACACGGCCCGGGTCAGGAGCCTCGGCCGCGACCTCTATGGCATGTGCGGGCAGGCGACCCCCTCCGGCTTCGCGACCACGGTCAGGAACTGGGTGTGGGACGACGAGCTGGACGACCCGCTGCACGACGAGGCCCGCGAGTTCACGGTGGCCCTGGGCGGATGGGGACAGCACCCGTCAACGGTCGAACCCTGGTGGTGTGGCCTCTTCGGAGATGAGGCATGTCTCGACCCCGAATGCTGCCGCGGGTTCGAGTCGACCCACCCCGACTACGGAGAAGAACTCGGTCCGGTCTTCTTCAACCACCACCAGTACATCGGCGACTTCTTCTACTCATCCACCGACGGGGACCACACGCCGGACATCCCGCACGTAGGCCGGATCACCGTCCGAGGGACAAGCCCCCAGGCAAGGGCGGACGCCGCCCGCAATGCCTTCCACAAGATCATCGCGTACGAGACGACGGAGCCGGTCAGCCAAGTCGCTTCCAGGATACTGCTGGTCGCCGGCTCGCCGGACAACCTCTCGGCCGACCAGACCGAGATGATTCAGCGGACGCTCGCCTTCGACCGGGGGCTCGACGTCATGCCGAAGATCTTGAAGAACTACTGGTTCGCACACGACGACTCGACGACCTCGGACGACAACGACGCGGCGACGCAGGACTTCAGGGAGGAAACGGCGAAACAACTGAGGTCCGGCCTCGGGATGATCATGGTATTCGGCCATGGGAACCGGGGCTTCATGCCTAGCGTGAATGCCGGCGTGCTGGCCTCGGTCGGGACCCAGGCGTTCTTCCCCCTTGTCGCCGCGAACTCCCGCTACCCCGGCGTCCTTCCGGAGGACCACGGCCCGACCTTCTCCGAGATCGCCCTGTCCTGGCAGCAGGATGTGGGCTTCGCGCACTTCGCCGCCGACAACGAGGCGAAGCTCGGAGCGGCGGAGATCCTCCAGTCCTTCGTGGCGATGCTCCCTTCGGTCGCCTCCGTGAGCCAACAGGTGCCCCCGACCTGGGGTGCGGAGGACGATTGGCTGGAGCACGAGGGGCTGCGGCACGGGGGCGTGGGCGAGTTGTGGGCAGAGGCAATGCTCCGAAACTACTCGCCGGAAGAAGCGGCCGGCTACTTCCACCAGTTGTGCTTCATGCAATACGGCGACCCGTCGATGGTCGTGAGGTTCGGTCGCGACGTGGACGACGACGAAACGCTCAATGAGGACGACACCTGCCCCATCCTGGCGAACCCGTTCATCAACCCGCCGAACTGGGACGAGTGGGATTCGGATGGCGACGGGGTCGGGAACGCCTGCGACGCCTGCGCGGCGTGGGATCCAGAGCAGTTGGACCTCGACGACGATGGCGTCGGGGACGCGTGTGAGGACCCGGCGACTGTCTGCGAAGGCGCGTTCCGATCCCACTTCAACGGGTCTGAACCCGACTTCAAGGGGTGGCTCTTTCCCGGCTTCGGTTTCACGGCTCTCACTTACGGGGGCGAGGCGTTCGTCATCCAGAACATGGACCACGACCTCGGACGGCCTGCCCGGTTCTGTCCCGGCCAGACGTACAGGGTGTCCCTGCAGCAGAAGCGGGAGAACGCGCCGCCGGAGACGAGGGGAGTCGTCTGCGTCGGAGACGGCGTGGACGAGGAATGCCAGGAGTTCGACCTGACCGACGATTGGGCGTACCGCTCGTTCCGCTTCGACCCCGCGGGCACGGCCTTGGACGTTCTCGGCGTGCAGATCGGCGCGAGGCACGGGCCGCCGAACCCGTGGGGCCCGACGCTCTACCGAGTTCGCGACATCGTGGTCGTCAAGGAATACCATAACTTCCAGGTCACGGGCGAGGAGCACTGGGCTCGCCTCGGAGGCCAGCCGCCACCCGTCACCCTCGCGACATCGACCGACCTGACCTGGCCGCCCGCGATCCGCGGCATCTACGAGCCAGCGGGGTCGGACGTGTCGGAACCGATCTTCGGGGAGCTCTCCTCGGTGTGCGTCGCCCGCAATGCGGGGGGTGACGCGACCATCATCCCGCAATGGCCGGGTTGCGCGGACGGCGAAGGAGTCGGGTGGCCCGGGATCAGGTGCACGTCCGCCCTGGACCCGGCGCTCCGAGGCGGGGAGCGATACCTGGTCAACGTCGACTACCTGACGCGGCACGCGTCCTGGACCGAGGACGTGCCTGGCCTCCTGCTCCCGCGAGGCGCCGCAATCCTGTTGGACGACCTCGGGGCGTTCAGAGGTCCGCAGCCTCTTTCGCTGGATGCGGTTGCCTCGGCGTTCCGCCTCGCCCCCAGCCTCAACGAGCCGAGCCGTGCCGTCTTCATCGTGGCCCCGAAAAGGGACGGTCAGGGGCTCCTGTTTTGCCAGTACGGGTTCGGCGAGTACTACGTGGACAACGTCCGTATCGGGAGGCTGCCATGGTGATGGCTGACGCTCGGAGGTTGGCGGCTCTGGCACTCGCCGGGG
>VGRB01000162.1 GCA_016875475.1 Deltaproteobacteria bacterium | reverse complement strand
GCTGCGCGCCGGTCGTGGCGGCGGTCGCGGCGGCGGGCTGCGCGGCGGGCCGCGAGTCGGGCTTCGCACCGGGCTGCACGCCGGTCGTGGCGGCGGTCGCGGCGGCGGGCTGCGCGGCGGGCCGCGAGTCGGTCGTGGCGGCGGTCGTGGCGGCGGTCGCGGCGGCGGGCTGCGCGCCGGTCGCGGCGGCGGTCGCGGCGGCGGGCTGCGCGCCGGTCGCGGCGGCGGGCTGCGAGTCGGTCGCGGCGGCGGGCTGCGCGCCGGTCGTGGCGGCGGGCTGCGCGTCGCAGGACTTGCGCAGCACCATGATGTAGCCGCGGCCCACGAGCCGGGCCTCCGCGTCCGGCCGCTCCTTCCACAGCGCCCGCTCCGGCACCGCCCCGGGCAGCGGCACGTCCTTGTAACCCTTCTCGAACCCGGCCTCCTCGAAGACCCCGGCCACGAACTCCGCGGGCGGATCCCCCCCGAGACGCCACCCCCGGTGGAACACGACCCG
Organism: Deltaproteobacteria bacterium; assembly: GCA_016875475.1. GTDB lineage: Bacteria > Myxococcota_A > UBA9042 > DTJE01 > DTJE01 > VGRB01. The sequence goes on along the minus strand of VGRB01000162.1, from coordinate 10,756 downwards.
GCCGCACGGCTTCAGCATCCTTCGGAACTTCTTCAGGTATTCGACGTGCTCGTCGTGCGGCGTCCCGTCCGGCGGGATGAAGAACGAGTTGATGAAGGAGACGGCGTCGAGCGATCCCTCGGCCACGTCGTCGAGCCCCGTCTGGAAGTTGTCGTCCACGCGCCGCGCCTCGATCCGTCCCGCCGTGCCTTGCGGCGACTCGCCGTTGCGCGCCTCGATCCGCGGGATGTGCGCCGACAGCAGCTCGGTCGCGATGACGCGCCCCTTCGGTCCGACCGCGCGCGCCATCTTCGGCAGGTACCAGCCTTCTCCCGCGCCGACGTCGACCGTGACCTCGCCCGGCCGGAGCGCCAGGGCGCCGAGCACCGTGTCGACGATGCGCGCGCCGTTCCTCTCGAAGTCCTTCGAGTACAGGAACGACTTCGGGGGCTCGTACGAGCCGCCGTAGCACCACCCGAAGTGGCACTGCGCGGACCCGTTGCACACGAGGTTCCCGTCGTGCCGGGCGCACCGCTGGCCGGGATCGCCGGTCGGCTCGCCGGGGCGCGCGTCCGTGGGGGCCGCCTCGCGTCGTCCGGTCCCCGCGGCCGGGGGGGGAGTCTGCGCGATCGCGGCGGCGCTCGGAAGCACCACCGCCAGCGCGGTCGCGGGCACCAGTGCGTGGAGCCGTCCCATGCGAACCTCCCTCACGCGACCTGCCCGGCCGCGTCCAGCATCCGCTGCACGAGCGCGACCGCGCCGTTGAACCCCATCCACGGCACCGGGTAGATCCAGTGCTTCTCGGCGCACGGGTAGCCCATCTGGACGAGGCCCCACCGGCCCGTGCCCGCGCGGAGCTGGAACGACGACCCGAACGCCACCCGGAACGGCTCGGCGCGCCACGTCTCGCGCATCGCCTCGATCGTCCGATCGTGCGACGCGCCCGCGATCACCCGCCCGGGCGCGGCCGGGCAACCGTGCCTCGCGAGCGTCTCCCGGTACGCCGTCTCGTCCGCCTCCCCGCCGTCGGTCAGCACGACGAGCGGCACCCGCACGCCGATCTCCGCGAGGTGCGCCGTGACGGCCGCGGCGAGCGGCGTGTCCAGGCAGACCGCCGCCGCGAGTCCCCGCAGGCGGCCCTCGACGCGGCCGATCGTCGGCACCGCGCGCGAAAGCTCGCGGTCGATCGCGGCCTCGACCTTCTCCGGCGGCACTCCCGCGGCCCCGCCCGCCGCGCGCAGGAAGCGCGACGTCCCGTGCAGGCCGACCGGCAGGTCCGTCGCGACGCACCGCCGTCCCGACGCGGCGGCCAGCGCGGGCAGCGACGCGTGCGCGTGCGGCAGGACCAGGATCGACGCGGCGCGCGCGGCCTCCGCCAGCCGGGGCAGCCCTTCCCCCCCCAGCAGCACGGCCGGGACCTTCGCCCCGATCGCCGCGAGCAGTCGCCGCACCTCGCCGAGGTTCGCGGCGTGGTCCATCTCGAAGCGGTCGAACAGGTACCCCGCGATCGCGACCGACGCCGGATCGGGCTCCGGCCGCCAGTCGATCAGGCCCGCGACCGCCTCGACCACGCGCCGGTACCCGCGTCCGAGCCCCCCGGCCCAGCCCGGGGCCTTCAGCAGCACCACAGGGCACGGCAGCCGGGCCCGCAGGTCCTCGACCGCGGCCTCCACGTCGAACGCGGACAGCTCGATCGCGGCGTTCGTCGCGACGAAGAACACGTCCGGGCGGCGGCGCTCGTACCACGTGGTCGCGAACTCGACGAGCCGCCGGCCCGACCCGGAGATCAGCCGCGCGTCGTCCACGCCCGTCCAGATCCGGTCGTGGTGCGACGGCCGTGCCCAGTCGTGGTCCACCAGGTTCTGCTGCGTCTTGAACTTGCAGCCGACCGTGGTGTGGAGCAGCAGGACCGCGCCCGGCATCGCGTGGACCGCGAGGAACGCCCCGAACAGGTCACCGTGGTCCGTGTCGTGCAGCTCGAAGGGGGCGAGGTCGCTCATGCGTCTCCTCCGCCCCGGCCGAGGTGCCGGCCGTACCGCTCGCGGAACGTCCACGTCCGCGCCGCGTCGAGCACCCGGTCGATCCGCGCCGCCCCGGCGTACCCGGGGTCCAGCGCGCCGAACGGCAGGAACGGCACGCCCGCGGCGGCGGCCTGATCCGCAAGGAAGTCGGGGAGGTACGCCAGGTCGAACCGGCCGTCCCGCAGGACGGGCGCTGCCACGGCCGGCTCGTAGAACAGCCGGTACGCGCAACCGGACGCGCCTGCCGCAGCGAGGTTCCTGCGGATGCGCGCGTGGACCTCCGGCCGGTCCCGCTCCTGGATCAGCAGCTCGACCTCGAGCCCGGCCTCCAGCAGGGCGGGCAGGTGGGACAGGCCCTCCCACGCGAGGTGCTCGGGCCGGAAGTCGTGCATGGACCCGATGCCGTACGCGACATGGCGGCCCGCGTGGCGGGCGCGCGCGCGGGCGAGGGCGGCGACCGCCGCCTCGCGGGCGGGGAGGGCACGGGCGGCGTCCGCGACCGCCGCGACGTCCCGGCCCGTGCCGTGCGCGATCGCCGCGAGGAAGGCGTCCGTCGCCGCGAGGCCGACCGGCGGCCGGACCTCGATCGCGGAGTGGTCCGGGCGGTCGAGCAGGCGGAGCAGGCCCCCGAACAGCGCCCGGTCCGACACCGCGGTGAAGCCCGCGGCCGGCAGCGCGCCCCAGTCCCGGAGCGCGGCCCCCGCCGGCGCGGCCGCGTTCAGCCGCAGTCCGACGCGCGCAAGGACGGCCCGGACCTCGGCCCGGAACGCGACGCCGGTCCGCGGGTCCTCGCGGCTCGGCCCGGTCGCGTATCCGAGCAGGTTCAACGCGCCGCCGTCGGGCACCGCGGGTTCGCCCCGGTCCGGCCGCCGTGCCGAGCCGATCCCGACCAGCACGGCCGCGACGTGGTCCGCGACCTCGGCCTGGGTGCGCGGCACGAGCCCGCTCGTGCGGACCGCGACGCAGCGCACGCCGGTGTCCGCCTCGACGCGCGTGCAGGGCGGCCCCGGGTCGGCGCCGATCACCTCGGCGAGACAGGTGGACAGGACCAGGACCGCGCGGGGGTGCCGGTGCCGGATGACGGCCCGCAGGCATTCCTCCAGGCGCGCCTCGGCCGCGCCCGCGACCACGTCGGTCTCGCGGATGGCCGCGGTGAACACGGGCCAGCGCCGGAGGGACGAGAAGGCCGACGACACGCGCTGGAAGGCGTTCGAGCAGTCCCGCTCGCCGAAGATCACCACGGCGAGGTCGTGCGCGAGGCCCGCGACCGCGGTCGCGAACCCGGTCATCGAGCAGCCGGGCTGGGCCAGCTCGCCGGCCGTCCTCGTCTCCCCCGGTGCGGCGGACATGGCCCGAAGGGTACGGGGATTCGGGGAACAGGACAAGGCGCAGGAGCGAGACCCGCGAGCGTTGCGGGAAGCGAACTGCGGAGCATCCCGGACCCCATGCGCTCGGGATGATGCCATCCGGCGGTTTCCCGGTTGACGCGCCACGTGCCGAGCCCCATCCTCCCGGGGGGCTCGGGCGGGTGGGCGGACTCGTGGACGCCGCGATCGAGGTCAGGGGGCTCGTCAAGCACTACGGCAAGGTCGTGGCGGTCAACGGGATCGACCTGGACGTGGCGCGCGGCGAGTGCTTCGGGCTGCTCGGGCCGAACGGCGCGGGCAAGACCACCGCGGTCGAGGTGCTGGAGGGGCTGCTGCCCCCGACGGCCGGCGAGGTCCGCGTGCTCGGGAGCGCCTGGGGCCAGGGGGGACGCAGGCTCCGCCAGCGGATCGGGATCGCGCTCCAGGAGACCCACCTCGCGGACCGGCTGACGGTCGGCGAGATCGTCAGGATATTCGCAAGCTTCTACGACCACGCGCGCCCGCCGGGAGAGGTGATCGCGACGGTTGGGCTCGAGGAGAAGCGCGACGCGTGGGTGATGAAGCTGTCCGGCGGGCAGCGGCAGCGGCTCGCGATCGCGTGCGCGCTGGTCGGCGAGCCGGACCTCCTGTTCCTGGACGAGCCCACGACCGGCCTGGACCCGGCCAGCCGCCGCGCGCTGTGGGAGATCATAGAGGGCATGAAGCGGCGCGGCAGGACCGTGGTGCTGACCACGCACTACATGGAGGAGGCCGAGCGCCTGTGCGATCGGGTCGCGATCGTGGACCACGGGAAGGTGATCGCGCTCGGGACGCCCGCGGCGCTGATCGGGCGGCTCGGCGGCGAGCAGGTGGTCGAGTTCTCGACCGCGCCCGACGTGTCCGGCGACGGCCTCGACGCGCTGCCCGGCGTCCGGCGCGCGGGCCGGGCCGGCGACCGCTGGTCCCTGGCCGTGGACACGGTGCACGGGACCGTGCCGGCGCTGCTCGACCACCTGCGGGGCCGCGGCGCCGCGCTGACCGCGCTCGCGACCCACCAGGCCTCGCTCGAGGACGTGTTCGTGTCGCTGACGGGTCGAACGCTGAGGGACGACGCTTGAGCCCGCTCGGGGAGATGACGCTGGCGCGCCTGCGCGAGTTCTACCGCGAGCCCGCCGCGGTGTTCTGGACGTTCGGGTTCCCGGCGCTGCTCGCGCTGGCGCTCGGGGTCGCGTTCCGCGAAGGGGCGACCCGCCCGGCCGCGGTCGTGGTGACTCCCGGCCCGCGGCAGGCCGAGCGCGTCGATGTGCTGTCCCGCGACCCGCGGTTCGCGGTGTCCGCGGCCGGTGAGGGGGAGGCCGCGGCCGCCTTCCGCGAGGGCAGGGCGGTCCTGGAGGTCGGCGGCGGCGAGGCGATCCGCTTCCGGTACGACCCGATCCACCCGGACGCCGAGGTCGCGAGGATGCGCGCGGAGGCGGCCATCCAGCAGGCTGCGGGCCGTGCCGACCCGCTCGCGGTCGAGACGGACCCGGTGACCGCGCGCGGCGCGCGCTACATCGAGTTCCTGGTGCCCGGGCTGATCGGCATGAACATCATGTCGTCCAGCATGTGGGGGATCGGCTGGGTCATGGTCGAGGCGCGGAAGCGCAAGCTGCTGAAGCGGCTGGTCGCGACGCCGATGCGGCGCGGCGACTACTTCCTGTCGTTCGTGATCGCGCGGCTCGTCTTCCTCGCGACCGAGGTCGCGGTCATCGTGCTGTTCGGCCGGCTCGTGTTCGACGTGGAGGTCCAGGGCAGCCTCCCCGCGCTCGCGCTCGTCTCGCTCGCGGGCGCGATGGCGTTCGCCGGCCTGGGGCTCGTCACCGCCTCCCGGACGAGCAGCACCGAGACCGTGTCCGGGCTGATGAACCTCGCGATGCTCCCGATGTTCGTGCTGTCAGGGGTGTTCTTCTCCACGGTCCACTTCCCCGACTGGATGCAGCCGGTCATCCACGTCCTGCCGCTGACCGTGCTGAACGACGCGCTGAGGGCGATCGTCAACCAGGGCGCCGGGCCGATCGAGGTCGCCGCGCCCTTCCTGGCGCTCGCGGCGTGGACGGTCGCGACGTTCGCGGTCGCGCTACGCGTCTTCAAGTGGACGTGACGCCTCGCCCCCCGGACCGTCGTCCTCCCCGGCGCCGGGCAGGGGATCCAGCCGGGCGACCTTGACGCGGTCGGGCGCGACGAGGGACAGCACCACGACCCGCTCGCCGGACTTCAGCTCGGGGTTCGTGTGCCCGCGCGCCGGGACCGCGTGCCACGCGCGACCGCCGGCCGTCACCATGCAGGCGGTGCTCGTGATCCCGAGCGGCTCCGGTCCGTCGTGCAGCTCGTAGGGGACCGTCGCGACCACGGCTTCGGCGCCGATCAGGCCGGGCCACCGCGCCAGGACCTCGCGGACCGCGCGCCGGCGGTCGCGCCCGCGCCTCCACACCAGCCAGCCCGCGATCAGCCCGGCGGGCGGCAGGGGCGCAAGGAACGGCGACGCGGAGAAGCCGGCCACCAGCGCGGACGAGGCGATCATGCCCGCGGCGGCGACCGCGAGCAGGGACAGGCGGACCGCCGGGGCGAGGGGGAGCGAGGCGAGCAGGCGCCAGCGGCCGCCCCGGCGCGCGGCCCACCGCACGGCCGCGATCAGGCCGAGCGCACCGCCCGCGGCGATCACGCTGGTCCAGGCGAGCACCGCGAGCGCCAGGTGGACCGTCTCGTACGGCACGCCCAAGCTGCCCCCCTCCGGCGGGAGCATACCACCGTCGCGGCGCGGTTCCTGTATCCTCCTCCGGGCCTTGGAGGCCGAACGATGCCCGCGGAGAGGGTCTGCATCGCCTGCGACAACCGGCACGGCTGCCTGTCGCCGGATCCGCCGTGCCACGCGATCGCGCGGGTGCCCGGCGAGACCGGGCTCCGCGTTGTGGACGTGATGGCGCGTCGCGGGCTGCTCGACGCCTGCCGCTGCTGCGCCTTCTTCCGGCAGTGCTGGGGCGGGGAGGAGCACCGGGCGGCTCAGAACCTGAACTGCGCGCCGAAGCCGAAGTTGTAGCGTTGCGCGACCGTGGTGGACGTACGGCTGAAGCCGCTCCCCCATGTCTTGGACCATACCGAGATGTCCCAGAGGATAGGCTCGACGAAGATCGCGACGAAGCTCACCGGGGACCAGCCGACGCGCACCCCGGGGCGCAGGACCAGCTCGATCGACTTCGCGTCGCCGGGGTGGAAGGCGAGCGCGGGCGAGAACTCCAGCATGGGCGTGACCTCGAGGTTGAACGGCAGGCCGAAGTCGTAGAAGAACCTCAGGTCGGGGATCAGGTGGTGCACGTCGTCCTTGAACCCGTAGCGGATGCCGAGCGCGGAGAAGCCGCCGCCCAGCTCGCCGCCGAAGGTGAACAGCGAGCCCTCCTGGCAGTTCTCCACGCACTTGACGATGCGGGCGTACCCGCCGACCACGAACTTCGCCTCCGCGTCCCGCGAGGGCAGCGAGGCGGCCAGGAACACTCCCAGCACCGCGATCCCCAGGACGATTCGCGCGAGGCGCATGTGCGCTCCGAAAGCGAGAGGTGGAGGAAGCGTAGCGCATCCGATCGGGGGGCGCCAAGTCGGGATCCGACTGAGTTATCCCCGCAAACCGGGCGCGCCGGGCCGCGGGCCAGATGTGAGGCCCGCTGGCCCGGCGCCCACCGCGCACGCAACTCCCCGACTCCCTTCGGCTGCCGATCATGAGGGGATTCCTCAGGGGATCCGACCCGCGGCGTCAGGAGCGGCGGCGAACGCGGGAGCCGCCCGGCGTGTCGTCGACCGAGACGCCCATTACGGCCAGCTCGGCCCTCAACGCGTCGGCCCGCGCGAAGTCGCCGGCCTCGCGGGCGGCGCGCCGCTCCTCGACGAGCGCGTCGACGCGGCGGTCCAGCTCGGGGTCGGTCGCGAAGTCCATCACGCAGAGCACGCGGTCCGCGCGGTACAGGAAGTCGAGCGCCAGCTCGGCGTCGCAGCGGGTCAGGCCGCCGCCCGCGTCCAGCCGCGCGTTCAGCACGCGGGCGAGGTCGAACAGCCGCGCCTTGGCCCGCGGCACGTTCAGATCGTCGCGCAGCGCGGTCCGGAAGCCTCTGTCGGCCTCCTCGACCGCTGCGTCCACCTCGGGGGATGACCCGGTGCACCCGTCCCGGCTCAAGCGCCGGAGGTTGCGGATCAGGTCGTCGAGGCGCGCCAGCTCGCGGCAGGCCGCGTCCAGCGTCTCGTCGTTGAACTCCATGTGCTTGCGGTAGTGCACGCCGAGCAGGCACCAGCGGACCTGGCTGCCGGTGTAGCCGCGCGCGAGCAGGTCGCGCAGCGTGACCGCGGTCCCGGCGGACCGGGACATCTTGCGCCCCCCACGCCGGAGCAGGCCCGCGTGGAGCCACCACCGCGCCATGGGACGGCCGGACAGCGCCTGGCAGATCGCGTTCTCGTTCTCGTTGTGCGGGAACACGAGGTCCTGGCCGCTCGTGTGGATGTCGAACTCGGGGCCGAGGTAGCGCGCCGCCATGGCCGCGCACTCGACGTGCCAGCCCGGCCGGACGTTGCCCCACTCGGTGCTCCAGGTGATGCGGCGTCGCAGCTCGGCGAGGTCCGAGCGGCGCACCAGCGTGAAGTCGTGGGCCGCGTCCTTCTCGTAGTAGTCGAGATCGACGGTCGCCCCGGTCCGCACCCTGCCCGGGTCCATGCCCGACAGGCGGCCGTAGCCCTCGAGCCGGCTGATGTCGAAGTAGACGGACCGCTGCATCTCGTACGCGAAGCCGGCCTCGACGAGGCGCCGCGTCACGTCGACCATGTCCGTCACGTGCTCGGTCGCGCGCGGGTACTGGTCCGCGGGCGCCATCCGGAGCGCGGCCACGTCCTCGAAGAACGCCTGCGCGTGCTCCGCCGTCAGCTCATCGAGCCGCACGCCGCGCCGCGCGGACTCGGCGATCGTCTTGTCGTCCACGTCCGTCAGGTTGACGATGTGGCGAACCTGGTAGCCCTCGCGGAGGAGCACGCGCTTCAACACGTCCACGGCCAGCAGGCGGCGCACCAGGCCCGCGTGGACGTGGGCGTTCAGCGTGGGACCGCACGTGTAGATGCCGACCTTGCCCTCGGCGATCGGCCGGAACAGCTCCTTGCGGCGGGAGGCCGTGTTGTAGAGTTTCAGCATGCCGCCGGCGTGAACAGGGTGGTGGAGAGGTACCGCTCGCCGAAGTCGGGGAGGATCACCACGATCACCCCCTCCTCGAGCCGGCCCGCGAGGTCGAGCGCCGCGCGCAGGGCCGCGCCCGAGGACATCCCGACCAGGAGGCCCTCCTCCCTGGCCGCGCGCCGGCTGGTCGCGTACGCCTCCTCGTCCGGCACGTTCACCTTCTCGTCGATCAGGCGCTTGTCGAAGATGCCCGGAACGTAGGCCTCCTTCAGGCTCTTCAGGCCCTGGATCTTGTGGCCGAGGAACGGCTCCACCGCCACGACCCGGATCGCGGGGTTGAATTCCTTGAGCCGCCGCGAGCACCCGACCACGGTCCCGGTGGTGCCCATCGCGGACACGAAGTGCGTGACGCGCCCCTGCGTCTGTGCCCAGATCTCCGGCGCGGTCCCGTTGTAGTGCGCCAGCGGATTCGCGGGGTTGTTGTACTGGTCGGTCAGGAAGTACCGGTCGGCGTGCTTGTCCGCGAGGTCGTACGCGCGCTCGATGGCGCCGTCCGTCCCGAGCCGGCCCTCGGTCAGGATGAACCCGGCCCCGTACGCGGCCAGGATCGTGCGCCGCTCCACCGACACCGCGTCCGACATGGTCAGGCAGAGCGTGTACCCGGGGACCGCGGACACCAGGGCGAGCCCGATGCCCGTGTTGCCCGAGGTCGCCTCCAGGATCCTCATGCCGGGCTTCAGCGCGCCCGCCTTCTCCGCCTCCTCGATCATGGAGAGCGCGATCCGGTCCTTGACCGATCCGCCCGGGTTGAACCCCTCGACCTTCGCCCACACCTCGACCCGCGGGTTCGGGTTCATGCGGCGGACGGGCACGATCGGCGTGTTGCCGATCATCTCCAGCACGTGACCGAAGCGGGCTGCGAGCGTCTCCAAAGGCGCGTCCCTTGCCAAGTTGATGCGAAGGGTAGCCTTCGGGCCCGTGCAGGTCAAACCCCGCCCGGACCGACACCCCGCCCGGACCGACACCCCGCCCGGACCTACTGACGCGGTCCGGGCGACCTCGCGTGGAGCCGACACCAGCCGTACCGCAGCCGGGAGCGGCCGGTCTACCTGTTCGGCCGCGTGGTCCGCAAGCAGGACCAGCCGAACCCGGGGTTGGGCGGACCCAGGCCCCACCCGCCGCGCGTGCCAGCACCTACCAGCCGCGGTGCGTGTTCGCGAGGTTCAAGTAGTCCGCCCGCGGACGAAGCATCGGATCCGCCGGCAGGACGATCACGTCGCGCAGCCCGGTGCGGAACTCGGGGAGGCCACCGTCGTGGCCAGCCTGCCGGAGGCGATTCACCTCGCGGTTGCTGACACGGATGCGCCAGCGGTGGTCGAACGTGACCAGCGACTTGTCGAAGGCGCGGTGGTGAAGCGCGCAGAGCGAGACACCATTCGTTGTCTCGTCGGTGCTCTGCGGATGGCCGACGGGAACGATGTGCGCAGCGTCGATCAGGTCCATCTGGACCCCGCAGAAGGCGCATCGGTGCTCGTAGGCTGCGATCACTCGCTTCCGAAACCCCGCGTCCCTCACCTTCTCCGTGACCATCCTCACGGCCGTCTGTCTCTGCGCAGGCATGCCAGCGAGGTCCGGCACTCCGCCCGCAACGGTCGTCTGAACCGCTCCGGTCACTACTGGAAGGATGTCCGGTGTCGCTCCGAGGTCGTGTAGCGCGGTCCAATCGCGGATGTAGTCGCCCATGAGGTCCGGCCGGAACGCCACCGCAACCTCGCCGTTGTCCTTGGGACAGAACGCGAACCCGTTCGCAAGGGCGTCCACCAAGTAGTGCTGGCGGATCTGCATGGAAGGCGAGAACCCAAGGTGTCCCACGTGCTTCCGAACGTCGAAGCCAGCGAACACCTCGTGATCGTCCCAGTACCCGAGGATCAGCGTGCGAGCCCGGTCGCTACCGGCCTCGGGCTCGAACTGATCGACACCCGTGATCTGGATCCGGTACTCGTCCGCGGGTCGCCTGGCGCCGCCGCCGTGAGAGATGTTCCAGACGTACATCTTCACGGGGTAGCTCTCGCCTTCCCGATACACCAGGAGCCGGAACGGATGCTCGTTCGCGCCCGAGAGATAGAGAAGCCCCCAACCGCTTCCGGAGATGGACGCCGCGATCAGATCGCGGAGCTGCCGCTTGCTCAGCTTGGCCATCCCTACAGATCCCGCAGCATGTCCGAAAA
>VGRB01000161.1 GCA_016875475.1 Deltaproteobacteria bacterium | reverse complement strand
GAAACACGAGACCGAAGCCCTTCGTCCTCACGGCGAGACCTCCTTCGACGGCGCGACCACGATCCGCTCGGCCGGGAGCGCGGGCCGCATCCCGAGCAGCTCGGCGGCCCGGAGCGCCACGCGCGGCGCCGCGGTCAGCTCGGCGACCTGCCGCTCCAGCACGTCCTGCTGCTGCGCCAGGTTCCGGTTCCGCAACAGCTCGACGAAGACCGCGCGCCGCAGAAGCATCTCGCGCTGCGAGACCCATACGTGCCGGGCGCCGATCAAGGTCACGACGAGCGCCGCCAGCGTCGCGACCCAGAGCACCCATCCGTTGGACGGCACGACCCGCCTCATCTCTCCGCTCCGCTCATCCCCGCACCCGTGTCCGTGCCCGTACCCGCCCCTTCCATCCCTGTTCCCGTTCCGCTCCCCTCCACCCTCTCCACCGCCCGCAGCCGCGCGCTCCGCGCCCTGCGGTTCCGGTCCACCTCGTCCTCGCCGGGGCGGTCGGGCTTGCGGGTCAGGGCCGCGAACCCGCCGCCGCGCGCGAGGTCGCGGAACGACCGCTTCACGCGCCGGTCCTCGAGGCTGTGGAACGAGATCACGACCGCGCGGCCGCCGGACGCCAGCACGGCCGGGAGCGCGCCGAGGAACGCGTCGAGCCGGTCCAGCTCGCGGTTCACGAGGATCCGGAGCGCCTGCGCCGGGAGCGTGGGGCCCGGCATCTTGCGCACGCGCTGCCCGAGCACCTCCACGCACGCCGCGGCGAACTCGGCCGTCGTGTTCATGCGGTTGTGCCGGGCCGCGTCCTTCAGGCGGCGGGCGAGGCGGGCGGAGCCGGGCAGTTCCCCGTACGTGCGGAGCGCGTCCGCCAGCTCGCGCTCGGGCATCCGGCGGATCAGGTCGGCGGCCGTCGGACCCGAGGTCGGGTCGAAGCGCATGTCGGGCGGCGCGTCCACGGAGAACGAGAAGCCGCGGTCCGACGCGAGCTGGACGCCGGACAGCCCGAGGTCGAGCACCACGCCCGCGACCCCGTCCACCCCCTCCCCCGCGAGCACGTCCGGCAGCTCCTCGTAGCCGCGGTGGAACAGCCGGACTCGCGCACCGAACCGCGCCAGGCGGGCCCGCGACGACTCGACCGCGCCGGGGTCCCGGTCGAGCCCGAACAGGCGGACCGCCTCGGGCGTCGCGTCCAGCAGCGCCTCCGAGTGCCCGCCCATGCCCAGCGTCCCGTCCACGATCACCCCGGAACGGACCCGCGCCAGCAGCTCCACGACCTCGTCGCGCATCACGGTCTCGTGATGCCCGCTGCCGGCTCCGCCCGCCATCAACCCACGCCTCCGGTTCCGTCACCCGCGCCGCCGGCAGGGGCGGCCGGAGCCGCCGCGCCGCCGAAGCCCAGCAGGACGCCCGCGAACTTCGAGTACTCGGCCGCGAGCTGCCGCCGCTGCTCGGCCTGCGCCTCGCGGAAGCGCCTCTGCGACCACACGCGGACCGCGCCGCCGAAGCCCAGCAGGACGCCCGCGAACTTCGAGTACTCGGCCGCGAGCTGCCGCCGCTGCTCGGCCTGCGCCTCGCGGAAGCGCCTCTGCGACCACACGCGGACCGCGTCGCCGACCGCCACGAGCGCCAGGTCGGCGTCGTCGGCGAGCGCATCCCTCATGCCCTTCGGCACCACCAGGCGCATGATGTTGTCGACTGTGACTTCCGCCGAGAATCCGAGATAATCGGTCAGCAGCGCGGCCGCGGTCTCCGGCGGGAGATGGGGCGCGGCGGCGCGGACGCGGTCGGCGAGCGCCAGGAAGCTCGCGTCGGACCGCAGCTCGATGAAGCGGCCGAGGGGGTCGATCGTGAGGCGCAGCCTCGTCTCGCCCAGTTTCGCGAACACGACCGCAGGCAGCGTGAACCGTCCGGTCTTCGGGTCGTACGTCGCCTCGCCGTACCCGAACTGGCCATTTCTTCCATCGCCAACCATGGGAGATCCACCGTCCTCCTTAGGCAACCATTATTCTCCACGAGCGCAATAACACGCGACAAAGCAAGATTCAAAGATTCTGTTTTCGCCTGTCGGTGTCGAGACTTGCATATCTTCTTTTGTTTTAGGCCCGATCACCCCCGATTTGCCTATCCCCTTCTGTCGGATCCCCCTCGTAACCGGCGGATTCCGTTGCATTCATTTCTGAACACCCCCCGGAGAGGTCATCGCGCACTCAGAACCGCGCAACCCGTTGCAATTGCATTGGAATTCGCAAGCGTGACCACGCGCTCACCCGCATTCCACCGTGGCGCCGGGGGGGCAGACCGGGAGCTACATCTGTCCCGTCAACGAGTTGCACGAAGCGTCGCGAGAAACGCGGCCTTCATGGGCCGGAAGGCGAGGTCCCAGGGACCGCGGCCCCCGGATCCGGCTCGACGGCCCCCGAAGCGTGGTTCCCGATGGCGGATTCTGGATCCTGCGGCGTTACCGCGACTTCGAGCGGGCCTCGCACGGGCGGGCGGCGAAGACGGTCACCCGGCCTCCACCGGGATCCACGCGAGCGGGATCCGCTCCCGGAGCATCGGGCCCCGGAACAGCCGCGGCGGCATCGAGACCGCCAGGCGCCCCGTCCGTCCTTGCCGGCCCGAGCGTCACGGTGACGTCGCCGCACATGGAGGTCGCCCACAGGCGGGCCCCGGCCGCCGCGACGCGCCCGACCACGTCCGGTCCGGGCTCCCGGCGCGAGCCGCCGCCCGCACCCGAGGCGACCGCATGGCTCGCCCCGACCGCGGCCAGGAAACCCGCGCCCGACGACGAGGAGGAGCCGTGGTGCGCGAGCTGGAGCACGTCCGCCGCGATCTCGGTCCGGCCCGCTGCCACCGCCTCGACCAGCGCCTCCTCGGCCGCCTGGTCGAGGTCGCCGGTCAGGAGCGCCGTCGCGCCGGCCCACTCCACCCGGATCGCGAGGGACGCGGCGTTCCCGTCGCGAGGCGTATCGTCCGGGGGCCAGAGCACGTCCGCCCCCGCGCCGCACCCGGGGAACGCCTCCATGCCCGCCCGCAGGCAGCCCGTCTCGACGCCCTTCCGGGCGAGGGACGCTGCCAGCGCTGGGACCGGCGCCTCCCCGGAGGCCGCGCACGGCCACGAGACGCGCCCGACCGGGAGGACCTCGGCCAGCCGCGCCATGCCCCCGACGTGGTCCGCGTCCGCGTGCGTCAGCACGACCCCGTCGAGCCGCCGCACCCGGGCCGCCAGCAGCTTCGCCCGGAGGCCGCGGTGGCGGTCGAACGTCTTCCCCTCGCCGGTGTCCAGCAGCCAGGTCGGTCCGTCGGGGCACCGGACGAGCGCCGCGTCCCCCTTGCCCACGTCCAGGAACGTGATCGACAGCGCACCCGGCGGAGGCGCGGTCGCCCGCGCCCCAGCGCCCGGCGGAGCGAGGGTCGCGACGACGGCGGTCGCAGCGAGCGAGGCGGTCAACGCGGCCCGGGCGCTCCCGGTGGCGACGGCGACCCACGCTGCGAACGTCGCGGCGACCACCGCGACCCCGGCCCACCCGGTCGCCGCGGGCGCCGGCCCGATCATCCCGGCGGCCGCGTGCTGCGCCCCGTTGAACGCATCGAACAGCAGCCCGGCAGGCGGCCCCGCAACCGCGAGCAGCGACGGCGCGGCGAGGGCGAGGGCGAGCAGCATGAGCGCCACCGGCATCACCACGAGCGTGGTCGCCGGCACGACGACGAGGTTCGCGACGGGCGCCCACACCCCGGCCGTCCCGAACGCCAGGACCGTGATCGGGGTGAGCGGCAGGGACGCCGAGACGGTCACGGCCACGGCGCCCGCCGCGGTACGCCACGCGCGCGCACGCCACCCGTCCGCGGGGGCGCGGAAACGCCGCGGCTGCATCGCGATCGAGAGGGGACTGGCCGCCGTGGCCATCCCGATCACGGCCGAGTAGGACAGCAGGAACGACAGGTCGAACGCGTCGGAGGGATACGCGAGGAGGGACGCGAGGCCGACCGCCGACGCGGTCGATTCGAGGCGCTGGGGCCGGCAGCACAGGCGGGCCGCGACCGCGGCCGCGAACATCCCGGCGGCCCGGCACGCCGGGGGGACCGCGCCCGCGAGCGCCGCGACCAGGAAGGCCCCGGCGAACGACGCGCAAAGGTGGAGCAGCACGAGGTTCACGGATTGCGACAGCGGCGCCAGCAGCGGCCCCAGGCAGCGCGCGACCACGACGCCGATGAACGCGGCGGCCGCGGCGACGTGCAGCCCGGACACGGACAGCACGTGCGAGGTCCCGAGCGCGGACAGATCCGACCGCAGGCCCGGGTCGATCGCGCCGTCCTCGCCGAGCAGGATCGCCATCGCGAAATCGGCCGCCTCCCCGGGCACCGCGAGGCGGATGCGCTCGGACGCCAGGAGCCGCACGCGGTCCACTGCGGCCGCGATCCCGTGGCCCGGGCCGCCGCCGGACCCGCCACGGATCTCCACGCGGTCCGCCTCGCGCGAGACGAACACGACCGGCGGCGGCGGCGGCCGCGGCCAGGCGGGCGAGATCGCGTCCGACCGCGCCCGCCACCGCAGCAGGCGGCCCCGGACCACGCTCGTCTCGCCCGACCGCATCCCCAGGAACGCCGGGTGCTTGAGCCGGACCGGAGGCGGCGGCTCGAGCGTCAGCCAGCCGGACTGCCTCCGGATCGCGATCGCGCGGCCGTCAGCCGAGGTCTCGACCCGGTCGCGGCGCAGGACCCGATCCACCTCGACCAGGACCTCCACGCGGCCGTCGGGCGTCGCGGCACGCTCCGCCTCGACCCAGGGCAGGGGCGGCCTCGGGGGAGGCCCGGGGCCGATGCCCGTGCGGAGGACGCCGAGCCCGACAAGCACGTGCGCCGCCAGCGCGCCGCGCGGGGGTCCGAGCCCCCGGACGCGGGTCGCGACGAAGGCCAGGACCGCCCCACCGGCGGCGAGGAGCAGGGCGTGGGGGCAGCCCGCCATGCCGGCGGCCTGCACGCCCGCCAGGAACGCCCCGAAGGCGACGAGCACCGGGTAGGGTCGGGCCCTCATCACCCCCTTATCGGGCCCGAAGGGAAAATGTTCCGCGGCACTGGGGGCGCCTTGCATGCCTATCGGGCCCGAAGGGAAAATGTTCCGCGGCACTGGGGGCGCCTTGCATGCTTATCGGGCCCGAAGGGAAAATGCTCCGCGGCACTGGGGGCGCCTTGCATGCCTATCGGGCCCGAAGGGAAAATGTTCCGCGGCACTGGGGGCGCCTTGCATGCCCCCGCGGGGCTGATTGCGGCTTCGAGCGGGAGCAGCCCACCCGCCGCGCCGGTCGTCCATTCCTGCAGGCGGCCCTCGCGCGGCTTCCAGCGCGAGGGCCGAGACCGGCGCGGGGGGGCCGTTGCGCGCTACCCCTGCGACAGGACGGTCGCGGGGTCGGTCCGGGCGGCGCGGGAGGCGGGCACCCACGCTCCCACCACCGCGAACAGCACGGCGCACGCGACGCCCGCCGCGATCACGGGGAGCGAGAACACGAACAGGTCGGACGGGCTCCCCGGCACGTGCGCGAGCACGCCGGACGCGGCCGCGTTCGCGGCGCGGCTCAGGCCGTACGCCACGGCGAGGCCGGACGCGCCCCCCGCGAGGCCGAGCACCAGGGCCTCGCCGAGCACGAGCAGCCGGACGTCGAGGAGCGTGGCGCCGACCGCCCTCCAGACCGCGATCTCGGCGCGCCGCTCGGTCACGAGCATCAGGAACGTGTGCGTGATGTTGATCGCCGAGATCCCGAGGATCACCACGCTGACCATGGCGAAGACGATCGTCAGGACCAGCAGCACGTTCGCGGCCTTGCGGCCCTCCTCGCTGCGCGGGGAGAGCGTCAGTCCGAGCACGCGCGCGTCGTCCACGATCGCGGGCACGTCCTCGTTCCGGTGCGTCTCGACGATCACGCTCGTGTACTCGGAGGCCTCCTCGCGGCCGCGCAGCGCGAGGTTCGCCCGCTCGACGTACGGCAGCGGCACCGTGACGCCGAACTCCATGGCCTTGTTGGAGAAACCGACGATGCGGGCGCGCTTCACCACGCGCCGATCCACCCGCTCGTCGGGCGCGAAGTACGACTCGCCGAACAGGACCGCGAACTGCACCCCGAGCATGACCTCCAGGCCGGACAGCTTCCGGAGCCCCATCGCGGTCGCGGCGACGCTGTTGTAGACCTCGAGCAGGAACGGGGACACCAGCGCCGGGACCGGGGCCTCGCAGAAGCCGCGTGCGGACAGCACGTTCGTGGCGGCGCAGTAGGTGCCCTCGGGGCAGGGCTTCCGATCCGCGCCGTCCGTGACCGTGCCGCGGATCGCGACGGCGTCGTCCCCGGTCTGCGCCGCTGCGTTCGACAGCTCGCAGGCGATCCGGCGTTCGCCCTCGCGGTCGCGGAAGGCGCTCCAGTAGACCGTCCGCCCCTCCTCGGCGCCGAGCACCTCGCGCTCGGCGGCGCGCAGTTCGTCGCGGACCAGGACCGGGTCGATGCCGTCCAGGAACGCCTCGAGCCGCGCCTCGTACCCGAGCACGTCCCGGCCGCCCCAGAGCCGCGCCGGGAACTTGGTCCGCTGCTTGGGGTAGACGCCCGCCACGCCGGGCAGGCCCCGCAGCGCGGCGAGCGTGGCCTCGTCGAGCCGCGACGGGACCTCGATCCCGAGCCCGAACAGGCGCACGGTCTCGATCTGGAATTCCACCTGGTTGACGGGGTACAGGCGGTTCAGGATCTTCTCGCGGGCGCCGCCCGAAAGCGCGAGGAAGAACGCGAGCGTGGCGCTGCCGACCACGAGGCCGATGCCCGCGAACACGAAGTGCGACCGGCTCCGGACCACGTTGCGCCGCACGAGGGCGGCTCCCGCTCGCGCAGTCATCCCTCGACCACCTTGCCCGCGGCGAGCACCACGCGCCGGCCGGCGGCCTCGGCCACCCGGCCCTCGTGCGTCGCGATCATCAGGGTCGTGCCGTCCTTCGCGGCCAGCTCCAGGAAGATGTCGATCACGTTCCGGCCGGTCTCGGCGTCCAGGTTGCCCGTGGGCTCGTCGCACAGCAGCAGCGCCGGCCGGTTCAGGATCGCGCGTGCGATCGCGACGCGCTGCTTCTCGCCCGCGGACAGGCGCGTCGGCGGCACGGCGGCCTTGTCGGACAGGCCCACGCGGGCGAGCGCGTCCCCGGCCCGACCCCGCGCCGTCGGGAGCGCGCCCCGGTCGTCGAAGCTCGCCGGCAGCATCACGTTCTCGAGGACCGTGAGCTGCGGGAGCAGGTGGAACGCCTGGAACACGAACCCGATCCCGCGGTTGCGCATCCGCGCCAGCTCGCGGTCGCCCATGCGCGCGAGCGCGCGCCCGTCGACTTCCAGGACGCCCGCACAGTCGCGGTCGAGGCCGCCGATCGCGTTCAGCAGCGTGGTCTTGCCCGACCCGGACCGGCCGACGATCGCGACGAACTCGCCGCGCGCGACCGTCACGGACACGTCGTCGAGCGCGGGCCGGGGGAGCGCGCCCGCGGGGTAGCGCTTCACGAGGTGCTCGACGCGGACCATGGGCGTCCCGCTCATCGCACCACCACCCGGGCGTCGAGCAGCAGCCGCCCGTCGCGGAACTCCGCGGTCGCGTGGACCTGCCGGATCCCGGAGATCACGTGCGCGAGGAACTCGACCGCGACGCCGCCCGACGCCTCCGCGATCCGCGCCGGGTCCGCGATCAGCCGGAGCACCGTCGGCTCCGAGGCGGACAGGGCATGGGCCGCGAGGTCGGGCCGGCCGAGGCGCGAGGCGGCATCCCGGCCGGTCGCGGCGACCGCGACCGCGCCGCCGTCGGGGGCGGCGGCCTGGACGCCGAACGTCGCCGCCGCCGCGGTCGCTGCGGTCGCGCCCGCGCCGGACCGGAAGCGCGCGGCGCCCGACAGGAGGAGGCGGCCCGGGATCTCCCGAGGCACCAGCGGCGCCTTCGGCGCGCCGGGATCCGCCAGGACCACGAGCCCGGCGGCACCCGCCCAGTCCTTCAAGGCGGCCCGGACGTCCGCGGTGTCCCTGCACGGCGCGCCGCACGCCGCGAGGATCGGCGACTCGAGCGCCTCGCCTCCGAACGCGGCGGGGATCGCGAGCGAGACGAGCGCAGCGACGTCCCGTGGGACGGGCGGGGGGGGATCGGGCGGGCCGGCCGGGGCCGCGGCAGCCCCGAGCGCGGCGCGGGCGACCACGCCGCCGTCCAGGCGCACCGCGACGCGCAGGTCCCCGAGGAGCGCGCCGAGCATCCGCGCGGGGCCCGCCTGTCCGACGATCGCCGGTCCGATCAAGGAGTTGCGCGCAAACCCGACGACGTCGGCGTCGGCCATGCCCAGCTCGTCCGCGACCGCGGCGGGCGTCCACGGCGCCGCCGGCGGGCCGGGAAGCCCGTCGCACGCGTCCTTCGGCCCGGCGCACACGAGCGCGACACCGCCCGAGACGCGCACGGCCGCCCTGCGTCCGGTGCGCCGGTCCTCGAGCCTGCGCACGCCCGCGTCGTCGCGGCCGGCATCCACGAAGCCCAGGCGCGCGAGCCGCAGCCCGAGCCGGCGGTCCGCGAGACCGGCGTCCGAGACGGGCAGCGCCACCAGCAGCGCGCCGCGCCACCAGGCCGCGCCGGCCGGCCGGTCCGGGTCGAGACCGGAGTCGAGCGTGCGGCCGGGGTCGCGCAGGTCGAGCCCCGCGAACGACCGGAGCAGGTCCGCCGCGCCTTCCCCTTCCGGCAGCCGGTCGAGGATCGGGCGGACGCGCTCCGACAATGCCGACACGGGACGAACGGCGAGCAGGGCATCCGCGTCCGACGGGAGCGATGCGACCGGGTCGGGGCCTCCGCGGCGGCAGGCGGCGACCGCGAGGAGAAGGAGCACGGCGTGGGCTGCGGCTGCACGGCTCACGGGCGCGAGGCTAGACGGGAGGGCGGGTGGAGTCAAGGAAGACCGGGAAGGACGGGAACGCCGGGAAGACCGGGCGCAGGCAGCAGGGCGAGCTCGGGTTCGGGCTCGGGCTCGGGTTCGGGTGCGGAGGCGGAACGGGTGGGCGGCCCCTTGTGGGGGAGGGAATAGAGCCCTACATTTCGCCGTTGATCGGGCGTTCCCGGACGGCAGCCGGGCCGGGAATCGAAGGAGGTCGCGATGCGCGGTGCGTTGAGGTTGTCGATCCTGACGGCAACGGCCGTCGGGGCGCTGGCGCTGGTGCTCGTCTGCAAGCCCAGCCGGTCGCCGGAGGCCGCCGAGAAGGAATTCCGCATCTGGTCCGAGGGCACGTCCACGGCGCCGGTCGCGCCGGTGCCGAGCGGCTTCTCGCCCGTCGCCGGGTTCGCGGACCTGGTGAAGCAGGTGGAGCCCGCGATCGTGAACATCTCGACCACGACCGAGGTCAAGCCGCGCTCGCGCACGTTCGGCCGCCGGTTCCACTCGGACCCCTTCTCGGACGACCTGTTCCGCCACTTCTTCGGCGACGTGGAGCCGCCGCCGCAGAAGCGCAACTCGCTGGGGTCGGGGTTCGTGGTGAACGCGGACGGGTACATCCTGACGAACAACCACGTGGTGGCCGGGGCGACCGAGATCCGCGTCAAGCTCGGCGCGCGCACCGAGCACAAGGCCAAGGTGGTGGGCCGCGACGAGAAGTACGACCTCGCGCTGCTGAAGGTCGAGGCGAAGGACAAGCTCACGGCCGTGCCCTTCGGCGACTCGGACACGCTCAGGGTCGGCGATTGGGTGATCGCGATCGGCAGCCCGTTCGGGCTCGCCAGCACGGTCACCGCGGGCATCGTGTCCGCCAAGGACCGCGTGATCGGCGCGGGCCCGTTCGACGACTTCATCCAGACCGACGCGTCGATCAACCCGGGCAACTCGGGCGGGCCGCTGTTCAACACGAAGGGCGAGGTGGTCGGCATCAACACGGCCATCCACGCGGCCGGCCAGGGCATCGGGTTCGCGGTGCCGGTCAACATGGCGAAGACGTTCATCCGGGACGTGCTGACCAAGGGCCGCGTGCCCCGCGGGTGGCTCGGCGTCGGGATCCAGGAGATGAACGCGGACCTGGCGAAGGGGCTCGGGCTTTCCACGGCGAACGGCGTGCTGGTGTCTCAGGTCTTCCCGGGCAGCCCCGCGGCCAAGGCGGACATGAAGCGCGGCGACGTGATCGTCGAGTTCAACGGCCGCAGGGTCGAGCAGCCGTCGGACCTGACCAGGCTCGTCGGGACGACCGAGCCGGGCGCCACGGCCGATCTGAAGGTGGTGCGAGAGGGCAAGGAGACGACGGTCAAGGTGACCATCTCCGAGCAGCGGCCCGGCGGCGAGGCGGCCGAGGGCGGTCCGGGGTCCCAGGGGCCCGTGGACAAGGACGCGACGAGCCTCGGCATCGAGGTCGGGGCCGTCTCGCCGAAGGACGCGGAACGGCTGGGGCTGCGGGCGGACCAGGGCGGCGTGCTCGTCCAGGACGTGGAGGCCGACGGCCCGGCGGGCGGGAGCGGCATCCGCCCGGGCGACGTGATCATGGAGGTGAACCGCCAGCCGGTGTCGTCGCCGGCCGAGTACGTGACCGCGGTGGGCCTCGTGAAGGCGGGGGAGTCGGTGCTGCTCCTGGTCCTCCGCAGGGACAACTACTTCTATTCCGTGGTAAGGAAGCCCTAGTGCCCTGCCCCCAGGGGGGAGTCGAGGGCGCACGGTCCCGCGACTCGTTCCGGGACGTTGCGCCGCGCTCGCAGTCGCCGCGCGCGGCGCGACGGCATGATCGGGGTCACAGGGCTTGATGGGAGACTCGATCTTGACCGACGAAGACAACGACCGGCCCGAGCCCGAGGCCGACGAGCCGGAGGCGACGACGAGCGCCGAGTCGCGGCGCCTGCCCGTCCCCCAGCAGGAGGCCGAGACCCGGGTCGATCTGCTGTATCGCTACATCCGCGACATCCAGCGGCATTCCCTGCTCACGCCCGACGAGGAGCAGGACCTGACCCGCAAGTACGTGCGCACGCAGGACCCGAAGGTCGCGTACCGGCTCGTGTCGGCGAACCTCAGGCTCGTGGTGAAGATCGCGCTCGAGTACCGGACGTTCACCGCCCAGGTGCTCGACCTGATCCAGGAGGGCAACATCGGCCTCGTCCAGGCCGTCCGGCACTTCGATCCGTTCCGCGGGGTGCGCCTGTCGCACTACGCCCAGTACTGGATCCGGTCGTACATCATCTACTACCTGCTCAACAACCACCGGATGGTGAAGCTCGGGACCACGCAGGCGCAGCGCAAGGTCTTCTTCAACCTGAGGCGCGAGCGGCAGCGCCTCCAGAACCCC
>VGRB01000160.1 GCA_016875475.1 Deltaproteobacteria bacterium | reverse complement strand
CCCCGCCCTTCTCGTGAGCGACTCCGCGGACCACCGCGGCCGTGCACTGGCGCCGCCGGCCCTCGTCCGCGTGGGACGCGCACACGGACGGGTCCCGGGCCGCCTGCGCAGCGGGATCGACGAGCTGCGCCGCGCAGGCCTCGACCGCCTGCCGGGCGCACTGCTCGAACGGCGGGAGGCTCGCCGAACCGAGCCGCGCCACGCCGGCGGCGGACGTGTCGACCACCTTCCGGAGGGTCGCCGCCGAGACCTCGCCCGGGGTCGGGGCAGCGGGCGGCGGGGCGGGAGGCGGCGCCTCCTTCCGGCACCCCGTAGCGACCGCGAGAGAGAGAACCGAGCACGCGACGCTCGCCTTGACGCTCACCTTCATTCCTCCTCCGTTCCGTCCGCCCGCGGGTCCGCCCGCGGGTCCGCCCCGGGCCGACCGATTGTAGCGTGCTATCCTGCGGCCATGTGGAGCCGCCCCCGCGCCACGCTCGCGATCGCCCTCGCCGCCGCGGCCGCGCTGCTCGCCGCGAACGCGTGGAACGGGAGCCTGCTCGGGAGCGACGACGCGGTCTATGCGCAGGTCGCGCGGGAGGCGGTCGCGCCCGGCGGCTCCCCGCTCGACCCGACGTGGCACGGCCGCCCGTTCCTGGAGAAGGGACCGGTGCTGTTCGCGGCGCTCGGCGCCTCGATCGCCGCGCTCGGCGAGACCGGGTTCGCGCTGCGGCTCCCCGGCATCCTCGCCGGCCTCGCGCTCCTCGCGGGCGCATACGCGCTCGCGCGAGCGGCGGGGCTGTCGCGCGGCGCGGCGCTCGGGGGGGCGGCCTTCCTGCTGGCCGCGAACGCCTTCTACTTCAACGCGCGCAGGCCGATGACGGACGTGCCCGCGACCGCGCTCGCGACGTGGGGGCTCGCGGCGCTCGCGTGGGCCGGGTGGCGCCGCCCCGCTGCCGGGGCCGTCGCGGCGGGCGCGCTGCTCGGCCTGTCCGCGCTCGCGAAGGTGACCGCGCCCGTGCCGTTCGTCATCGCCGCGGTCGCGCTCCGGCGCTTCCGCGACCTCGCGATCGCGGCCGCGGTCGCCGTGGCGGTCGCGCTGCCGTGGCACGTATGGATGTGGGCCCGCCACGGCGACGCGTTCCTCGACACCTACGTGCTCTACCACGTGGTCGCGCGGGCCGGGACCGCGGTGGTGGGGCAGGGCGGGGCGGGAGTCTATCTCGACTGGCTGATCGAGCGGGACGCGATCGCCGCGGTGCTGCTCGCGAGCGCGCTGGTCGCGGTCGTCGTGCTCCGCGCAGGCTCCCGTGCCCTCCCCCTGGCGCTGCTCGCCGCCTCGCTGCTGCCCCTGCTCGCCGCGCGGACCGCGCTTCCGCACTACCTCGTGGGCGCGCTCCCGGCCGCGGCCCTGCTGGTCGCCTCGGCCTCCGAAGGGGCACTCGCCCGCTCGCGCCTCGCCGCGCCGCTGCTCGCGATCGCGATCGCGGCTTCGTTCCTCGCGTCGAACCTGCGCGACCTCGCGGACCCGGACCATGGCCCGGGCGCGAAGGCGGCGTGCTCGGAGGCCGGCCCGGAGGTCAGGTTCGCGTTCGACCTGCACGACCCCGCGCTGGACTGGTACTGCGGCCGTGAGGTCCCGATCCTGGCCGCGGACGAGGACTTCGCCGCGGCCCTGGCCGGGATCCCGATGCTCCGCGGCCACGTCCGGCCCGCCACGCCCGAGGCGCTCGCGGGGCTCGCCCGCACGGGCGGCCTGCTCGTGACGCGGCCGGATCGCCTGCACGTGCTGGAGAGCCTCGCGTCGCGCGCCGGCCTGCGGGTCGAGGCCCGCGAATTCGGGGCGCGCGTCGTCGCTGCGGTCACAAGGCGTTAGCCGCCTGTTCGCGGATCCGGTCGATGTCCGCCTTCACGTCCACCACCAGGTGGCTGACCGCGGTGCTCTGGGCCTTGGCCCCGAGCGTGCCGATCTCGCGCATCATCTCCTGGCAGAGGAAGTCGAGGCGCCGGCCGTGCGGCGCGGGGGAGTCGATGACCGAGGCCGCCTGCCCGAGGTGCGCGTCCAGGCGCGACAGCTCCTCGGCGATGTCCGCCTTCTCGGCGAGGCCGGCGATCGCGTTCGCGAGTGCGGCGGGGTCAGCTTCGACGCTCGCGGCAGCGGCGACCTGCCGGGCCCGCTGCGCCGCGCGGTCGAGCAGCGCGCGGTTCGCGGCCGGGGCCTCGACGCGGATCCGGTCCACCGCGGCGCGGATCGCGTCCAGGCGGCCGACCACGTCGCGCGTCAGCTCGGCGCCCTCCCGCTCCCGCATCGCGAGCAGGTCGGCCGCGGCGGCGCGGACGCCGGCGAGCGCGGCCTGCGCGCGCTCCGGGCCGGCCACGGCGTCCTCGCGGACGACGCGGAGCACGTCCGGCGACGACAGGACCGCGGACAGGGGCACCTCGGCCGTCGCCCCGACCGCGACCGCGATCCGGCGGTACGCGTCCCACAGGGCCACGGCCGCGCCCTCGTCCACATCGACGCGGACCGGCGCGGTCCCCTTCTCGCGGTCGACCGCGACCACGACCTCGCCGCGCACCAGCAGCTCGGCCAGCAGCGTGCGGATCGCGGGGTCGCAGTCGGCGAGCTCGGGGGGAAGGCGGATCGTCAGGTCGAGCCCCTTGCGGTTCACCGACCGCGCGCTGCACGCGTACCTGGCTCCTCCGGCCTCGAACGCCGCGGAACCGTAACCCGTCATGCTCAGGAGCGGCATCCTCACCTCCCGGGGGGCGCGCCGGAAAGAGGTTTAGCAGCGCTCGCCGCGGTTGACAAGGTTCGGAGGCCGGCTCTAGGATAGGCCGGCCGGGACAAGACGTTCGGCCGCAGCGTTCGCTGACGCGGAGCAGCAATGGCCCCCCGCAGGCGCTCTACCAAGTTCATCTTCGTGACCGGCGGCGTCGTGTCCTCGATCGGCAAGGGCATCAGCGCGGCGTCGATCGCCGCGATCATGGAGGCCCGCGGGCTGAAGGTCACGCTGGCGAAGCTCGATCCCTACCTGAACGTGGACCCCGGGACGATGAATCCCTTCCAGCACGGGGAGGTGTTCGTCACGGACGACGGCGCGGAGACCGACCTCGACCTCGGCCACTACGAGCGGTTCACGTCCGCCACGATGGGCAGGCGCAACAGCGTCACGAGCGGCCAGATCTACGAGGCCGTGCTCGGCCGCGAGCGCCGGGGCGACTACCTGGGCGGGACGGTCCAGGTGATCCCGCACATCACGGACGAGATCAAGGCGCGGATCCTGGCCGCGGCCGAGGGCGCGGACCTCTGCATCATCGAGGTCGGCGGCACGGTCGGCGACATCGAGGGCCTGCCGTTCCTGGAGGCGATCCGCCAGATGCGGCTCGAACTCGGCCGGGACAACGCGATGTTCGTGCACGTCACGTACGTGCCCTACATCCGCACCGCGGGCGAGCTGAAGACCAAGCCGACCCAGCACAGCGTGATGGCGCTCCGCCAGATCGGCATCCAGCCGGACGTGCTGGTCTGCCGGTCGGAGAAGCCGATGCCCCCCGAGGTCAAGCGGAAGATATCGCTGTTCTGCAACGTACCTCCGGAGGGCGTCGTGTCGGCGATGGACGTGCCGTCCGTCTACGAGATCCCGCTCGTGTTCCGGGAGGAGGGGCTGGACCAGCGGATCTGCGACCTGCTCGGGATCTGGGCGCGCGAGGCCGCGCTCCAGGACTGGCGGCGGATCACGGACCGGCTGAGGTCGGCCGGGCCCGAGGTCACGATCGCGATCGTCGGGAAGTACGTGGAACTGCGGGAGTCCTACAAGAGCCTCAACGAGGCGCTCCTCCACGGCGGGATCGCGAGCGGGTGCAAGGTCAAGCTGCACTTCATCGAGGCCGAGGACCTGGAGCGCTCCGACGACGGCGCCGCGCTGCTCGCGGCCGCGGACGGCGTCCTGGTGCCGGGGGGGTTCGGGAGCCGCGGCATCGAGGGCAAGATCCTGGCGGCGCAGTGCGCGCGCGAGCGGCGCATCCCCTACCTCGGCATCTGCCTCGGCCTCCAGGTCGCGGTCATCGAGTTCTCGCGCCACGTGTGCGGGCTCGCTCGTGCGAACTCGACCGAGTTCGACGCCGCAAGCCCGCACCCGGTCGTGCACATGCTGCCCGAGCAGGAGGGCGTGACCGACAAGGGCGGGACGATGCGGCTCGGCGCGCAGCCGTGCTCGCTGGAGCCAGGGAGCCTCGCGGCGCGGCTGTACGGGTCGGAGACCGCGTCCGAGCGGCACCGGCACCGCTTCGAGGTGAACAACGACTACGTGGCGCGGCTGTGCGACAAGGGGCTGCGGATCTCCGGCGTCTACACCGGGCCGCGGGCGGCGGCGGCGGTGACGCCCCTGCCGGACGGGCGGGCGGGCCTGGTCGAGACCATCGAGATCCCGGACCACCCCTTCTTCTTCGGCTGCCAGTTCCACCCCGAGTACAAGTCGCGCCCGCGCGCCCCCCACCCGGTGTTCGCCGGGTTCGTCGCGGCGGCGCTGGCGAGGCGGAAGGCCCAGGGCGAGCAGCGAGGTGCGGAATGAGGCGTTGTGCATCCCTTGCGATCGCGGCGGCGGCGGGCGTGCTGGTCGCGGCCGGCTGCGGCGACATCTGCCATCCCGACGTGGACAACGAGCAGCCGCGCGCGCTCCGGATCGCTCCCGGGATCCTGGTGAAGGACGCGATCGCGTCCGAGTGCGACAGGGTGGACTGGAAGGACTTCTCGTACTTCGAGAACGTCCGCGTGACCGTGATCTACGCGTTCGGCGAGATGTACAAGCCGCACGGCGTGCACGGCCAGATCCGCCTGTTCTCGTTCGACGGCAACGAGATGGAGCGCCAGCCGGTCGTGCCCGAGCGGCGCGACTACAAGTTCGTGTTCGTGGCCCAGAAGGACAAGGACTACTTCTTCAAGATCGAGACCGAGAAGGGCCAGGCCGGCTACATGGTCGAGACCAAGGTCGAGCCGCTCGACGCGTGCGCGAGCTGCCCGGCCGGATCGACGTGCTGCCGTCCCACTGGCGTCTGCTGCCCGCCCGGCTCGACGTGCCGCGACGGCGCGTGCGTCTCCACGGGCGAGTGCGTGCCGGGCTGCGGCCGCGACGAGGTCTGCGTGTCCGGCCGGTGCGAGGAGGCGTGCCCGGGCGGGTGCCCGCGCGGCAAGCGCTGCGACGCGGACAGCCGCCGCTGCGTCGGCGGGGGCGGCGGGACGGTCGCCCCGCCTCCGGCCAGGAAGGGGTGCGTCGCCGAGCCGGGCATGTGCGCCGCCGACCAGGACTGCGACAAGGCGACGGGCGAGTGCCGCGACCTCGCGTACATCAAGGGGACCGTGCTCCAGGTCTCCGAGGAGGGCGGCGGGACCATGATGCTGATCAACCGCGGCCGCGACGACAAGGTGAAGGCCGGCGCGCGCGGGTCGGTCGGGTCGCACGAGTTCACGGTCGGGAGCGTCACCGCCACCCGCTGCCGCGCGAAGGTCTCGGCCCGGCCCGAGGAGGTCAAGGGCAAGGCCGTCCGGATCTTCAAGTAGCGCCGCAGGAATCACGGAAGATCGAGGGCCTCGACGCCCTTCAGCGCGGCCGCGACCATCGCCTCGACGTCGAAGCGGGACTCGACCTCGCGCAGGCGCGCGACGCGGCCCGCGGTCTCGGGGTGGTCCGGGACGAACAGGGAGCAGCAGTCCTCGCCGGGGCGGATCGACGTCTCGTACGTGCCGATCCGGCGCGCCAGGGCCACGGTCTCCATCTTGTCGTAGGTGACGAGCGGCCTGAGGATCGGCATCGCGGTCGCGTCCTCGATCACCGCGAGGTTCTCGAGCGTCTGGCTCGCCACCTGCCCGAGGTTCTCGCCGGTCACAAGCGCGAGCGCGCCGCGCTCCGCCGCGATCGCGGACGCGATGCGGACCATCATCCTGCGGTAGAGCAGCACGAGCAGGCGGCCGGGCGCCCCGTCCCTCAGGTCGGCCTGGAGCGCGCCGAACGGGACCACGTGCAGGCGCATGGATCGCTCGTGGGCGGCGAGCAGGCGCGCGAGGTCCTCGACCTTCGCCCGCGACTCGGGCCCGGTGTAGGGCGCGGCGTCGAAGTGCACGGCGTCGATCTCGCACCCGCGCCGCATGGCGAGCCAGCCAGCGGCCGGCGAGTCGATCCCCCCCGACAGCAGCAGGAGCACGCGGCCGGACGACCCGACCGGCAGCCCGCCGGGGCCGGGTCGCGTCTCGACGAACAGGGCCGCGACCTTGGGGAGGATCTGGCAGGACACGGTCACGGTCGGGTCCTTCATGCGCACCTTGACCCTGGTGCGCTCCCACACCACCCCGCCGAGGCGGCGGTTCAGCTCCATCGAGTCGAGCGGGAAGTCCTTGTCGGACCTCGACGATTCGACCTTGAAGGTCTCGGCCCCGGCCACGTCCTCGTCCGCGATCGCGGCGACCTCGGCCTCGATGCGCGAGATCTCGCGCGCCACGATGCGCGCGGGCGACCACGACACCACGCCGAAGCACCGGCCGATCGCGGCGTTGAGGGCGTCCCCGACCTCGATGTCCGGCAGGTCCCACCCCTTGGAGTCGCGGTGCGCGACCGCCATGCAGGCGTGCATCTCGCGCACCCGGAACGGCCCGGCCGCGGACACCTGGCGGTCGATCGCCTCGCGGAGCCGCGCCTCGAACCACGGGCGGCGGCCGCCCTTCAGGAACACCTCGGCGTAGCGCACCAGCACTGCGTTCGGCTTCATCCGACTCCTGCCCTTCCCTGCGGTCTCTGCGATCTCTGCGGTGAAATCCCTTCTCGCCCTACGCCTGCCGCCGCACGGACGGCGGGAACAGCTTGGAGAGCGACGTCCCGTTGTGGATCGACCGGATCGCCTTCGCGAACAGCGGCGACAGGTCGAGAACGTGGAAGCGGTCCTCGTGGCCCGCGATCTTCTCCGCGACCGGGACCGTGTTGCCCAGGATGAACCGCTCGATCGGCGAGTCGAGCAGCTTCCTGACCGCGTTCCCGGACAGGATCGGGTGCACGGCCGCGGCCAGGATGCGCTTCGCGCCGGCCTTCTTCAGCATGTTGGCGGCCTCGACCAGCGTTCCGCCGCTCGCGATCTCGTCGTCGATGATCAGGCACGCCTTGCCCTTCACGTCGCCGATGACCCGGCGGATCACCGGCTTCTCCGTGTGGTCGATGCGGAACTTGTCCATGATCGCGACCGGCAGCTCCAGCTCGTCGAAGTAGTACGCGAACTGCTTGGCCGCGCCGTGGTCGCCCATGACCAGCACGAAGTCCTTCTTCGGCTCCTCCTTGAACAGCACCTTGTTGAAGTGGTCGAAGAAGATCGGCGCCGCGAGGAGCTGGTCCACCGGGATGCGGAAGAAGCCCTGGATCTGCGGCGAGTGCAGGTCCATGGTCAGCACCCGCTCGGCGCCCGCGGTCTGGAGCAGGTCCGCCATCAGGCGCGCCGCGATCGAGATGCGCGGCTCGTCCTTCTTGTCCGACCGGCAGTAGGGGAAGTAGGGCAGGACCGCGGTGATGCGCGCCGCACTCGCGTACCGGGGGGCGTCGAGGAAGATCAGCAGCTCGACCAGGGAGTCGTTCACCGGGGAGGAGGACGTCTGGACCACGAAGACGTCCTTCTCGCGGACGTTGTCCTGGAGGCGGACCATGATGTTCTCGTTCGAGAACTTCATGACGCTGCTCTCCCCGAGCGCGGTGTCGAGCCGGTCGGTGATCGACTCGGCGAGGGTGGGATGGGAGGAGCCGCTGAACACGATCAAGTCGGCCTTCATGACTGCCTCCGTGGTCCTTGCGGTGCGCCGCCGTCAACCCGGCGAGCGGCGGCGGACGGAGATATACGCCACGGTGGCAGGGGTGTCAAACGTTGGGGGGGAGGCAAAGCGGCAAGCGCGGGTACGGGCACGGGCACGGGTACGGGCACGGCACGGGTTCGGGGACGGGGGCGCCCGGGTGAACCGGCCTCAGCACCCCTCGACCGGCTCGTTCTTGCAGATGCCGGTCTTGGCGTCGCAGGAGTCGAGGGTGCAGACGTTGCCGTCGTTGCAGTCCTTCTGGACGTGCGTGCAGTTCCCGTTCGCCAGGTCGCAGCCGTCCACGGTGCAGGGGTCGGTGTCGGCGCACGCCTTCGGGTAGTGCATGCAGAGCCCGGTCGCCGGGTCGCACTGGTCCAGCGTGCAGAGGTTCGAGTCGTCGCACGGCTTCGGCTTGTGCTCGCACTGGCCGTTCATGAAGTTGCAGGCGTCGCGCGTGCAGGGGTCGTTGTCCTTGCACTGCTTGGCCGTGTGGGTGCAGGCGCCGGTCGCCGGGTCGCACGCGTCCGCGGTGCAGAGGTCGAAGTCGTTGCAGACCTTGTCCTGGTGCCAGCACCCGGTCGCCTTGTCGCAACGGTCCGCGGTGCAGGGGTTCCTGTCGTTGCAGTCGATCGGCGTGAACACGCACGCGCCGGTCGCGGGGTCGCACGAGTCCTTGCCCGTCGCGTCGCCGGTGCACTTGTCGCCGTCGTTGCATACGCGCGGCTGGTGCCCGCAGTTCCCCGTCTGCTTGTCGCAACTGTCGATCGTGCAGGCGTCGGCGTCGGCGCAGTTCTTCCCGACCACCTCGCAGCTCCCGGTCAGGCGGTTGCAGGTGGCGACCGAGCAGAGGTCCGGCGCGTTGCAGGTCTTTGCCGTGTACTTGCACGTCTTGGTGACGCCGTCGCACGTGTCCGTGGTGCAGGCGTTGTGGTCGTTGCAGTCCGCCGCCGTCGCGCAGTGGCTGCAGCCCGCCGGCGGGGGCGCGATGCGCTCGTTCCGGCAGCCCGACTTCGGGTCGCACCAGTCCTTCGTGCACGCGGAGTCGTCGTTGCAGACGATCGCCTCGTGCTCGCACTGGCCGCCCGCCGGGGAGCACCAGTCACGCGTGCACGGGTCGCCGTCGCCGCAGTAGACCCAGGCGTAGAGGCAGCCGCCGCTGGCCGGGTCGCACACGCCGAGGGTGCAGGGGTCGCCGTCGTCGCACGGGTTGGGCGCGTTCACGCAGACGCCGGTGGTCGCGTCGCACGAGTCGATCGTGCAGGGGTCGTCGTCGTCGCAGTCGATCTGTCCGTTCGAGATGCACTCGCCGGTCTGCGGGTCGCACGCCGGGATCGCGCACGCGTTCGGGAGCGTGCAGTCCTTCGGCAGGTTGCGGCACAACCCGTTCGCGGTGTCGCACGCGTCCGTGGTGCACCGGTTGCCGTCGTCGCAGACCACGGGCGCGAAGACGCAGAGCCCCGTGCCCGGGTCGCAGGAGTCCTTGGTGCACGGGTTGCCGTCGGAGCAGACGATGGTCTCGTGCGTGCAGCCGACGAACGGCAGGCAGGCGTCCCGCGTGCAGCGCTTCTTGTCGTCGCACGACGTCGGGCCGAACAGGCACAGGCCCGAGGCCGGGTCGCACTGGCCCACGATGCACGGGTCCGCGGTCTTGCAGACGACCGGGAGGTGCACGCAGTCTCCGGTCGCGGAACGGCACTGGTCGAGCGTGCAGGGGTCGCCGTCGTCGCACGACTTCGGCTCGTGGGAGCACGAGCCCGTGCCGGGGTCGCACAGGTCGATCGTGCAGGCGTTCGCGTCGTCGCAGTGGGTCTGGAACGCGTAGGTGCACTTCCCGGTCGCGACCTCGCACTTCCACGACTTCACGCAGAGGTTCGCGTCCTCGCAGTCCCCGTCGAGGAGGCACTTGCAGTCGCCGTCCGTCCGGCGCACCTGCCGGCAGCCGATGGCCGGGTCGCAGACCGCGTCCGTGCAGTCGTCGTCGTCGGACGGGCACTGCTGCGACACGTCCGCGTTCTGGCAGCCGGTCGCGTGCAGGCAGTAGTCCTGGGTGCACGCGTTGCCGTCCGAGCAGTCCACCTCGGCCATCTCGCATGCGCCCGAGAAGGGGTTGCACGCCCCGGTCACGCACGCGTTGCCCTCCTCGGCGCAGGACAGCTCCCGGTACGAGCAGTCCCCGGTCGCCTCGTCGCACGCGTCCGTGGTGCAGACGTTGCCGTCGTCGCACACGATCGTCTTGTACTGGCAGGCGCCGGTCGCGGGCAGGCAGACGTCCGCGGTGCACGCCTTGCCGTCGTCGCAGTCCCTCGGCGCGAACACGCACTCGCCGGTCTTCGGGTCGCACGAGTCGACCGTGCAGGCGTCCCCGTCGTTGCACGCGCGGGTCGCGTGGGCGCACTCGCCGGTCGCGACCTTGCACGTGTCGAGCGTGCACGGGTCGTCGTCGCCGCAGTCCTTCCAGTCGTACTCGCACATCCCGGTCGTCACGTTGCACGCGTCGCCGGTGCACGGGTTGTGGTCGTCGCAGAGGATCAGGTAGTGCCGGCATGCGGCGAGCATCGCGTCGCAGAAGTCGACCGTGCACGGGTTGCCGTCGTCGCACGTCTTCGGGACGTACTTGCAGCCGCCGTCGTCGCAGAAGTCGTCCGTGCAGGGGCTGCCGTCGTCGCAGGTGATCGCGAGGTTGCGGCACGTCGCGTTCGAGGCGAGGCAGACGTCCCTGGTGCAGGGGTCCTCGTCCGCGCACTCCTTGGCCACGGCCACGTAGCACTCGCCCTTGGCCTTGTCGCACTTGCCCTGGAGGCACTTGTTGCCCACGTTCTGGCACTCGGCGTCCGCGGTGCACTTGAACGCCGGGCACGTGCCGGGCAGGTTCGGGTCGTACTTGATGAAGTAGCAGCCCGCGTAGGGATCGCACAGGTCCTTCGTGCACTTGTTCCCGTCGCCGCAGAGGAACGCATGGTTGACGCAGAACCCCGTCGCGTCGTCGCACTGGTCGAGCGTGCACGGGTTGCCGTCGTCGCAGTTGCGCGGCCGGTGCATGCAGTCGCCGGTCTGCTCGTAGCAGAAGTCCACGGTGCAGGGGTCCTTGTCCTCGCAGTTCTTCGCCAGGAACTTGCACTGCTTCGTGACGGTGTCGCAGGCGTCCGTGGTGCAGGGGTTCTTGTCGTCGCAGTGCTCGTCCTTCTCGCAGGAGCAGTCCGGTCCCGGCTTCCACGTGTGGACGCACCCGATCACCTTGTCGCAGGTGTCCACGGTGCACTGGTTCTGGCCGCCGTCCGCCAGGTAGTCGGTGCAGGGGTTCGGCTTGTGCGTGCAGACGCCGGACCCCGGGTCGCAGTCGTCGACCGTGCAGACGTCGTGGTCGTCGCAGTCCTTGGGCGCGCCCCTGCACTCGCCGTCGAGCGGGTCGCAGTAGTCGTCGGTGCAGGGGTTCCCGTCGCCGCAGTACTTCTCGACGTGCTCGACGCCCGCGAACTCGTCGCACGAATCGACGG
>VGRB01000159.1 GCA_016875475.1 Deltaproteobacteria bacterium | reverse complement strand
CGCCGCCGCGCCCTCGCCCGGGTGCTCGCGCCCGTGATGGACCTGTTCAGGCTCGGAGGGTCCGCGGACCGGTCCGTCTTCCGGATCGACGTGCTCGGGACGCACCGCGGCGAGCCGAGGCACCACTGGTACGAGGGCGTCGGCCGGATCGCGGAGATCACCTCGTTCCCGCTGCTGGAGGGCGCGCTGATGGTGGCCCGCGGCGAGGTCGCCGCGCGCGGCGTGCTGGCGGCCGAGGCCGCGTTCGACCCCGACGACTTCCTGCCGCGCGTCGAGCGCCGCGGCGTCACCCTGCTGTTCCACGAGGGCGCCGAGTTGACCCTCACGTGTCCGGGGCCTACGATCATCCCGGGAGGCTCGCCGATGGACCGGCTCGACCGCGCTGCGCTCGTTGCCCGCATGGCCCGCCGCGCCCGGGGGCTCGAGCTTCACGCGGCCTGGGAGTCCGACCAGCCGGCCGCCTGCCCGAAAGACCCTCTGTCCGCGGTGGGCTCGCTTTTCCGGCTGCTGCCCCCCGGGATCCGCGCGTACGACCCCGACCCGCAGAAGGAGGGCATCCGGACGATGCGGTCGCGCCTCGCGGTCCTCTCCGGGCGGTGGCCGTGACCGAGCAGGAGGGCGCGCTCGTCCAACTCGCCGGCGTCCTCGAGTCCGGCGGGATCCCATATGCCGTCATCGGAGGCATGGCCAACGCGGTATGGGGCGTGCCCCGGGCGACCCTCGACGTGGACGCCACGGTCTGGATCGGCGAGGAGGATCCCGCCCGCTACATCGGGGTGTTGTCGGCCGCGTTCGCTGTCCGGCCGCAGGACCCGGTCGCGTTCGTGCGGGAGACACGCGTGCTCCCGCTCGAGACGCGTGACGGCGTCCGGATCGACCTGGTATTCGGCCTGATCCCGTTCGAGGAGGACGCGGTCCGTCGGGCGGTTCCGCGGGCGGTCGCGGGGGCGACGGTGAGGTTCTGCACGGCCGAGGACCTGATCCTGATGAAGCTCGTGTCCGAGCGTCCGAAGGACCTCGACGACGCGCGCGGCATCCTGGCCGTCCAGGCGGGCCGGATCGACCGCGCGTATCTCGACCCTCGCGTGGACGAACTGGCGGACCTCCTTGCCCGTCCCGGCATCCGCGAGGCGTACGTGGCTGCGCTGTCCCGCCGACCCCCTCAGGGCGCGTAGCCGAACGCGGGGTCGTGCTCCCAGGTCGCGTCGAAGAAGCCGGCCGCCTTGCCCCCCGTGGAGGTCCACGCGAGGTAGTCCGGGAGCCCTGCCCGCGACGAGAACGGCATGTGCCGGAACAGCAGGGGCTCGGCGCCCGCGGCCGCGCCCATCACGCCCCACAGGGCCTCGCCGTCCGGCGCGGGGAACACGGCCACGAACGCGGCGCCGGGGATCGCGGACCCGCCGACGCGGAACTCCGCGGAGTCCCAGTCGATCCCGAGCCCCTCGGGCAGCGGGACGGCATCGCGCGGGACGCCGACGTACACGCGGCCGTAGCCGTTCATCGGGACCACGGCCGCGCGCGACAGGGGCAGCGCGCACGCGTGGCCGTTGCCGATCACGTTCCACGCGGACACGAGGTACGCGGCGTAGCGCCGCAGCATCGGCGGGCCGTCGTCCGGATACACGAGGCAGAACGGCCGGTGGAAGACCTGGTTGAACGGGCCCTGCACCTGCGGCCGCTTGCCGTCCTGCGGGCCGACCGCGATCGGGCCGCCGGCCACGGCGTAGGCGGTCCCGTCCACCACGACCGATGCCACGCCCTTCGCGGCGAGCGCGTCGCCGTCCAGCACGAGCCCGCGCACGTTCGTGGTGGCCACGGTCACGACGTCGCCGGCCCGGGCGCTCTTCACGGTCGAGTCCTGCATCGGCGTCGCCTGGGACCGCACGGTCGCGAACGAGTGGGTCGCGTTCACCCACGGCGACGGCGTGACGAACGCGAAGTCCGTCTCGGACGGGTCGAGCGCCCGATCGCGCATCCGCTGGAAGAGGTCCGGCCAGTCCACGCAGTCCGCGCCCGGGGCCGCGTCCCCGTCCCACCAGTGGCCCCCGCCCGGGTGCACGTACATCTCGAAGTCCGGGCAGATCGGCTCGACCGCGTCCCGCATCAGGTACGCCTCGGAGATCGGGACGTTGTCGTCCGCGTCGCCGTGGATCACGAACACCGCGCGGCGAGCGAGGTTCGAGACGTAGGCGAGCGTGTCGGAGGACGCGCGCGCCCGCCCGACCGGCCCGGTCGGCTTCGTCGCCCCGCCCCCGTACGAGTAGAAGCTCGACCACCCCGCGCTCGGGCCCGCGACCGCGAACCGGCCCGGGAACAGCACGCCCATCTGCCAGGTCCCGTGACCGCCCATCGAGTGTCCCGTGACGTACCGCCGCGTGGGGTCGGCGTGGAACAGAGCCGCGGCGTGGTCGTACGCCTCCAGCGCGTCGAGCCGGCCCCACTCCTCCCAGTCGAACCCGAACGGGCGGCGGTTGGTGGGCGCGACGACGTACGCGAAGTCCTTGGCGGAATACGCCCCCGCCTGGCCGATCGCGTCCACGCCCGCGCCGTGCAGCGTCAGGACGAGGCCGTACTCCTTGCCCGCCTCGTACGGCGACGGCCGCAGGTACCCGTAGTACTGGGCGGACCCGTCGATCGCGGAGCAGAACGCGCGCCGCGTCGGGCCCTCCCCGGTCACGACCGGAAGCTCGACGACCGCCTCCCACGACCACGAGAGCGACGGCGACGAGACGCGCAGCCGCACCGGCACCTTGGCCCCGGCCTCCGCGGGCGCCGCCGCGGGGAGCAGGCGGAACGCCACCTGGGTCACCGCCCCGGGCCCGAGCGCCGGCACGTGCCGCTCCGTCGCCTGCCACGCCGCGTCCCCGACCACGGCCGCGACCACGTCCTCGGCCGGGTACCCGGACAGGTTCAGGACCGCGACGCCCATGCACTGCCCGGACGCGTCCCCGACCACGAGGTCCGGGGCGGTCACGTCCGCGAGGTTGAAGTGCAGCTCCGCGCCCGTGGCCTCGATCCCGACCGACGGCTTGGTCCCCCCCCACGCCTGGACCACGACCACGCCTCCACCAGCGCCCTCGGCCACCCGGAACGGCAGCCGGTGGCGGCCGCTCCCGTACGGGTCGCCCATCAGCGTGTCGCCGTCCACCCACACGCGGCCGACCTGGTCCGCGCGCACGATCAGCCCGGGGCCCGTGCCGGGCGGCAGCCGTGCGACCGCGTACATCAGCCCGAACCCCGTGAACCCGAGGCTCCCGCCTTCGCCCGTCGCGCGGCTCGTCCACTTCACGCCGAGCGCGTCCTTGCCCTCGGCCTCCGGCGCCGCGAACGTGCCCGCGTCGAGCGCGTCCCCGACCGGGTCCTCCTCGGGCTTCGCGACGTACGTGACCAGCCACTTCTCGATCGGGATCGGGACCGGCGGGTCGGGCGTCGCGACCGGCCCTGGGCCCGCGTCCGGCTTTCCCGGTTCGGGCTTGCCGGGGTCGGGCTGGCCCGGGTCGGGCTGGCCCGGGTCGGGCGCGACCTCCGCTTCGTCCGCGGCCTCGGCCGCGTCTTCCGGTGGCGGTGCGTCGGGCTCCCCGGGTTCGGGCGTGGCGGTCTCCGCCGAGATGTCGGTCGCATCCTCGGCGACGTCCTCCGCGACCTCCGGGGCGACATCCGGCAGGTCCGGCGGCGCGTTCGTACCCCCCGATCCGGAGCAGGCCGGGACCAGCGCCGACGCGGCGAGCGCGGCGGCGCAGAACGCGGACAAGCGCACGGCTACACCTCGTTCAGGAGGTGATCGAGCTTCTCCTTCTTGGTCTTGAGGTAGGTGCGGTCGCGGGCGCCCCGGGGGGGTATCTCGATCGGGACGCGCTCGACCACGTCGAGCCCGTACCCCGCGAGCCCCTTCAGCTTCCGCGGGTTGTTGGTCAGCAGCCGCATGCGGCGGACGCCCAGGTGGGCCAGGATCTGCGCGCCGATCCCGTAGTCGCGCATGTCGGGCTCGAACCCGAGCCGGACGTTCGCCTCGACCGTGTCGAGCCCCGCGTCCTGCAGCTCGTACGCGCGCACCTTGTTCAACACGCCGATGCCGCGGCCCTCCTGGCGCAGGTACAGCAGCACGCCGCCCGCGTCCGCGAGGCGCTCCATGGAGGCGCGGAGCTGCGGGCCGCAGTCGCACCGCCGCGAGTGGAACACGTCGCCCGTCAGGCACTCCGAGTGGACCCGGACCAGCACCGGCTCCGGGCCGCCGAGCGCGCCCTTGACCAGCGCGAGGTGCGCGCCGCCGGTGACCGAATCCTCGTAGACCACGCACCGCAGGTCGCCCCACGGCGTCCGGACGGACGACTGCCCGACCGGGCGCACCAGCAGCTCCCTGCGCATCCGGAACGCGATCACGTCTGCGACCGAGATCAGGGGGATCCCGGTGGCCTTCGCGATCTCGGCAAGGTCGGCCAGGCGCGCGACGGACCCGTCCGAAAGCAGCACCTGGCAGAGCACCGCGGCCGGCCTGAGCCCGGCGAGCCGCGCCAGATCGACCGCGGCCTCGGTCTGGCCCGTACGGCGGAGCACGCCTCCCGGGACCGCGCGCAGCGGGAACACGTGCCCCGGCACCACGAAGTCGTCCATGGACGCGTTCTCGCGGACCAGCACCTCCACCGTGCGCGCGCGGTCGAAGGCCGAGATCCCGGTCGAGGTCCCGACGCGCGCGTCCACCGACACGGTGAACGCGGTCCCGAAGTGGGCGGTGTTGCGCGGCGCCATCATCGGGATGCCGATGCGATCGACCAGTTCGTGGCTCATCGCGACCGACACGATGCCGCTCGCGATCTTGGTCATCAGGTTGATCGCGTCCGGGGTCACGCGCTCCGCGGCGAGGGCCACGTCCCCCTCGTCCTCGCGGTCCTCGTCGTCCACGATCAGCACCATCCGTCCGAGCCGGAAGGCCTCGATCGCCTCCTCGATCGTCGCGAGTCCATGGCGCGGTGCGGGCATGGGCACCTCCCTGAGCCGGGGGAAGTATAGGTCAACGCGACCGGATCGTGGTGCGCGCATGCCTGAGGTATCCCCGCAAACCGGGCGCGCCGGGCCGCGGGCCAGATGTGAGGCCCGCTGGCCCGGCGCCCACCGCGCACGCAACTCCCCGACTCCTCAGCGCGCATGCAGGTTGCAGCCCCGGACCCGTTGAAGTATCATCCGCCGGCTTTCGGTCTCTGGAGTTGCGAAAAATGCTCGGAACCCTGCGGAAGCACTCGCGGTCGGTGATCATCTACGTCCTCTTCGGCGTGATCATCATCGTGTTCGTCTTCACGTTCAACGTGGCCAGCCCCGACGCCGGCTGCGGCGGCGGCAACGGCGGCGCGCGGGCGGGCGTGCTCGCGACGGTGGCCGGCGAGCCGGTGGACGGGTCGGCGCTGGCCATGGGCCTCGCGCTGTCCGCGGACCCGGTCCCGGCGGGCGCGCTGAACGACCCGAAGTCCTTCCAGGCGGAGATGGTCTACCGGTCGACGCGCTTCGCGCGCATGCGCGGCGACGGCCGCTACGCGAGCTTCGTGCCGGACCCGCGCGCCGTGTCCGGCCTGAAGGTCCGCAAGGTCATGGACGACCTCCTGGAGACCTTCCTCGTCTCCGAGGAGGCGAAGCGCATGGGGCTCGAGGCGAGCCCGGAGGAGATCCGCGAGCGGATCGTGAAGGAGTTCTCCGGGTCCGGCGGCGAGTTCAAGCGCCGCAGCTACGAGGACTGGGTCCGCTACGGGCTCCGCACCTCGCTCGCCCGGTTCGAGGACTTCGTCCGCCGCGAGATCCTGCGCGAGAAGGCGATCGGGCTGCTCGTGGCCGGGGTCACGATCCCGGACCGCGAGGCCCGCACGGTGGCGTCGCTCCGCAGGTCGAAGCGCACCTACGAGTACGTCGAGGCGAACCCGACCGCGGTGGCGGAGGCGTTCTCGGCGGCCCCGGCCGCGGCCGCGCAGTACGTGCCCGGCGCCGCGCCGTCCGCGGAGGAGATCGCCGCGTACCTGAAGGACAGCGACGCGGACGCGCGCAGGTACTACGAGGAGCACAAGGCCGACCTCGCGGTCGAGGCGCGGCACGACCTGCACCTGATGCGGTTCTCGGCGCCGTCGCGCCGCGTCCTGTCCGCCATCACGAACCTCGAGGCGCGCAAGGGGCTCGAGGATCAGCGCGGTGCCGCGAGGAAGAAGGCCGAGGAGGCCGCCGCGACGCTGGCCGGGAAGGCCGGCGCGGACCTCGTGGCCGCGTTCGAGGCCGCAGCGAAGACGTCCGACGACGCCGCGACCTCAGCGGCCGGCGGCAGGCAGCCCCCGCTCGGCTCGAAGGCGATCGCCGCGATGGACCCGGCCCTGCTCGCCGCGGTCGAGGCCGCGGACCCCGGCAAGGCGACCGGCGTGGTCGAGGGCGACGACGCGTTCTTCGTTGCGCTCGTGGACGGGCGTACGCCGGGCGCGGAGCGGAGCTTCGATTCGGCCAGGGAGACGATCGCGACGCGCGTGCTCGCCGCCCGCAAGGCCGCGGACGGCGCGGAGAAGCTCGCCCAG
Source organism: Deltaproteobacteria bacterium (assembly GCA_016875475.1). GTDB lineage: Bacteria > Myxococcota_A > UBA9042 > DTJE01 > DTJE01 > VGRB01. Next base: position 4,810 of record VGRB01000159.1, on the reverse strand, counting down.
GCCGCGCTCGATCGCGCCGCCGCGAGCCCGACGACCCCGCTCGCGGACGTGGTCGCGGCGATCAACGCCCCGTTCGCCCCGGCCGCGCCGCTCGTGGCGGGCGACACGGGCGAGGTCGCGGGGATGCCGGACAGCCTGTCCGGGCTGCTCGACTGGGACCCGGACGCGGTCCCCGGGATCGGCGCGTCGAAGGACCTCGCCGAGGCGGTGCGCGCGCTCACCGCCGCCGCGCCCGTGGCCGCGAAGACGCACAAGGTCGGCGATTCCTCGTACGTGGTCCGGCTGCGGTCCGAGACCGCGGGCGGCGACCCCGCTCCGGACGAGATCGAGGCTGCGCGCAACGACTTCCTGCCCGTGAAGCGGCAGGCGTACTACCGCGAGTGGTATCGTCAGCTCAGGACCGAGGCCGCGGCCAAGGGCACGCTGGTCGAGCACGAGTCGCTGACCGCGCTGGTCCGCGACGAGGCCAGGGACCAGGAGGATGCCGCGAAGCGGGCCCGCAAGGAGCCGCGCCCCCGGCCGGGCGCCGCCGAGCCCGCCCCGGCGCCCGCGCCTGAGCCCGCTCCGGCGACCGAATAGGTCTCCCGGGGCCGGTCGGGAGGTCTGTGCATGGCGAAGGTCCTCACGAACCGGTGCATCGCCCCCTCCGTCTTCCGCATGGTCGTGGTCGCGCCCGACGTCGCGCGCTACCGCAAGGCCGGACAGTTCGTGATCGTCCGGCCCGCGGCGGGGAGGGAGCGCATCCCGCTCACGATCGCGGACGCGGACGCGGATGCGGGCACGGTCACGCTCGTCTACCAGGTCGTGGGCCGCACCACGGCGCAGATGGCCCTGATCGAGGACGGCGGCGAGGTGGCCGACGTGGCCGGGCCGCTCGGGCTCGCGACCCACGTCGAGCGCGTCGGCACGGTCGCGTGCGTGGGCGGCGGCATCGGGATCGCGCCGATCCACCCGATCGCGCAGGCGATGCGGGCGGCGGGCAACCGCGTAATCTCGATCCTCGGCGCGCGCACGAAGGACCTGCTGATCCTGGAGCCCGAGATGCGGGCGGCGAGCGACGACGTCGTGATCGTCACGGACGACGGCTCGCACGGCGGCAGGGGGTTCGTGACCGACGCGCTGCGCACGCTCGCCGCGGGGCCGGACCGGCCGGATCTGGTCGTGGCGATCGGCCCGCCGATCATGATGAAGATGGTGTCCCGGCTGACGAAGGAGCTGGGGATCCGGACGCTGGTCAGCCTGAACACCATCATGGTCGACGGGACCGGGATGTGCGGGGGCTGCCGCGTCACGGTCGGCGGCCAGCAGCGGTTCGTGTGCGTGGACGGGCCGGAGTTCGACGGGCACGAGGTCGATTTCGACGAGATGATGCGGCGGCAGCGGATGTACCAGGCCGAGGAGAAGGCCTCCTACGAGGAGTTCCTCGGCAGGCACCGGTGCCGCCTGATGGAAAGAGAGGCTCGTCGTGGGTGAGGAGCTGAAGCCCAGGGACCGACTCAAGATCCCGCCGGTCGCGATGCCCGAGCAGGCCCCGGCCGAGCGGCGCGGGAACATCCGGGAGGTCCCGCTCGGGTACGCGCCCGAGATGGCGATGCGGGAGGCGTTGCGCTGCCTGGTCTGCAAGAACGCCCCTTGCATCAAGGGGTGTCCGGTCGAGGTGAGGATCCCCGACTTCATACGCCTGGTCGCGGAGGGGCGCTTCCACGAAGCGGCCATGGCGATCAAGGGGACGAACTGCCTGCCCGCGGTGTGCGGCCGGGTCTGCCCCCAGGAGGAGCAGTGCCAGGTCGTGTGCACTGTCGCGAAGAGCCACAAGGACCCGGCGAAGAGCGTGCAGATCGGCAAGCTCGAGCGGTTCGTGGCCGACTGGGACCGCGAGCAGGGGCCGCCGGACGAACGGAAGTCCGCCGCGCCGACCGGCCGCCGCGTCGCGATCGTCGGGTCTGGTCCGGGCGGGCTGACCGCGGCCGGCGACCTCGCGATGCTCGGACACGACGTGACCGTGTTCGAGGCGCTGCACCGCGCCGGGGGCGTGCTGGTCTACGGGATCCCGGAGTTCCGGCTGCCCAAGGCGATCGTGGATTCCGAGGTCGATGGGCTGAAGCGGCTGGGCGTCCGGTTCGAGATGAACGTCGCGATCGGGAAGTCCAGGACGATCAAGGACCTGCTCGCGGACGGATTCGAGGCCGTGTTCGTGGCCACGGGCGCGGGGCTGCCGGTCTTCAAGAAGGTCCCGGGCGAGAACCTGCTCGGCGTCTACTCCGCGAACGAGTACCTGACCCGCGCGAACCTGATGGACGCGTACGGGTTCCCGGAGCGGTCGGACACGCCGATCATGCGCGGCCGGCACGTCGTTGTCCTCGGCGGCGGGAACGTCGCGATGGACGCGGCGCGGACGGGCCTGCGCCTGGGCGCCGAGACGTCGTCGGTCGTGTATCGCCGGTCCGAGGTCGAGATGCCGGCCCGGGTCGAGGAGATCCACCACGCGAAGGAGGAGGGCGTCGAGCTGCTGCTCCTCCAGGACGCGATCGAGATCGTGGGCAACGAGCAGACCTGGGTGACCGGGGTCAGGTGCCTGCGCATGGAGCTGGGCGAGCCCGACCAGAGCGGTCGCCGCCGCCCCGTGCCCGTCGCGGGCAGCGAGTTCGTGATCCCGGCGGACGTGGTCGTCGTGGCGATCGGCAACGGCCCGAACCCGCTGGTCCCGCGCACCACGCCCGAGATCCGGACGAACAAGTGGGGGAACATCGTCGCGGATCCGGCGACAGGGAAGACCACGATGCGGGGCGTCTGGGCGGGCGGCGACATCGTGCTCGGCGCCGCGACCGTCATCCTGGCCATGGGCGAGGGCCGGAAGGCCGCGAAGTCCATCCACGAGTTCCTGACCACGGGCACCTGGTAGCCCCCCGGGGAGGCCGCGTTTGCTGGAGCTGCTCGCCGGCGTCGTCAGCCTCGCACTCGGCCTCGTCCTGGTCGGGGCCGCGGTGCGCCACGGGGGGCGCCTGGTGTCGCTGACGTTCTGGCTGGCGGTCGCGCTCGAGGTCGCGGTCGTCGGCTCGCTCTGGCTCGACTGGGGCTACTCCTGGGTCGAGGTGGTCGCCATGGACATGGCGCTGAACAGGAACGTCTGGATCGCGGCCCCGCACGCTCTCGGCGTGCTCGCGCTCGCGGGCCTGGCCGCCTGGGGAGCGCGGGCGCTCCCGGCCGTGGTCGGGCTGGTCGCGCTGCAGGCCGCGTCGTTCCCGGTGGCCCTCCACTTCGTGGCGCTGGACCAGGACATGAGCTTCCTGGCCGGGGCGCCGCTGGTCGTCCTCTACCTCTGCGTGGTCGCGGCCTTCCTGCTGCTGCCGGCGGCGTGCGCCGTGATCCCCGCGCCCGGCGGCAAGTGGCACAAGGTGGCGTTCGGGCCCCGCGCCGCGCTGCTCGACGCGATCTCGGGGCTGCGCGACGCCGGCCTCGCGGTCCTTCCACCGCGGTCCGTGTTCGAGTCCGGCGCCGCGACCGGCCGGGTCGGCGGCACCGACGTGAGCGTCACGTCCGAGCCGTCGGTCTGGCCGCTCCGGTACGCGCTGCGGATAGCCGTGACGGCCGCGGCCTACGCCCCGCCACCCCCCGCGTCCGGCCCGGCGGTCCCCCCCGCGCCCGGCTTCGCCGCCACCGAGACCGTGCGGCGGGACGGCGCGACCCTGCACTACGTGGGCACGTCCGGGGCCGGCTTCGACGTGTCGCCCGAGCGCCTGCGTGCCTTCCTGGAGGCGGCGTCCGGGCGCGCCCCGGTCCCGTCCGGGGCGGTCGCGGGACGGCCTCCCGCCTGACGGCGTGCCCGGCACCCCGCGGCGCCGTCGCAATTGACTCGGTCGGAACGCCTCCATACGATCGCGAGCGTGGGAACCGAGGGACATGCGAGCGTCTTCGGACGCCTCGTCGAAACGCTCGTGGACGTCTGTGTCCGGTTCTACGGCGATCGGCTGGTATCGCTCGCCGTCTTCGGGTCCGTCGGCCGTGGGACGGCCAGGTCGGACTCCGACATCGACCTGATGCTGGTGGCGGACCCGCTCCCGAAGGGGCGCATGCCCCGGGTCCGCGAATTCGAGGCAGGCGTGCTCGCCGCCCTCGGCCCGGCGCTCGACGCCGCGGCGCGGGCCGGGGTCTCCACCCGGCTCTCGCCCCTGTTCAAGACGAAGGCAGAGGCAGTCGCGGGGAGTCCCCTGTTCCTGGACATGACCGAGGACGCGCGGATCCTGTTCGACCGCGACTCGTTCCTCGCCGGGCGTCTGGACGCGCTTCGCGGCCGGATGCGGGAGCTTGGCTCCCGGCGGGTCCGCCGCGGCGACATGTGGTTCTGGGACCTCAAGCCCGACTTCCGCCGGGGCGAGGTGATCGAGCTGTGACGTCGCTTTCGTTGGCGCAGAGCTACCTCCGCAAGGCCACGGACCGCCTCGACGTCCTGGACCTCCTGGTCCGGAAGCGCGCCTGGTCGGACGTCGTGAGGGAGGCCCAGGAGGTGGTCGAACTGGCCTTGAAGGGCATCCTCCGCCAGGCTGGTGTCGAGCCCCCGAAGTGGCATGACGTCGGCGCCCTCCTGTCCGAGCACGCGGCGCGGCTGCCCGAGGCCGCGAGCGCGCACGTCGAGCGACTCGCGGAGGCGTCGCGCTGGCTGCGGGCGGAACGGGAGCTGGCGTTCTACGGTGACGAAGACTTGACGCCCTCGTAAAAAGCTCGCGCGCGCGCACGCGCGCGAGGTACACTCGTCGCGGCTGGGCTGGGTGCCTTGCCGTGGAGGGCAGATGTTCCAACCGACCGACCCGCA
>VGRB01000158.1 GCA_016875475.1 Deltaproteobacteria bacterium | reverse complement strand
GTTGTCGGCGTGTTCATCGCGCTGAAGGCGGCCAAGGCCCGCAGGGAGCTGAAGCAGGGCGGCGGCTTCACCGCCCTGTCCCCCGGCGACGAGGGGTCGGGGGAGCTGTGCTCGGTCGCGCGCCTGTCCGTGGCGTTCCTGGCGAGCGAGGCGCAGCTCCAGCGCGATCTCCAGGCGCTGGCCGAGTCGGGCCGCGCCGGGACCGCGGAGGGCGACGCGTTCATCATTCGAGAGACGAGCGTCCTGATGACGCGCTCGCGCGACGCGATGGTCCGGTTCGCCTGGAAGCAGGACACTCCCGTGTCCGACACGCGCGCCCGCGCCCTGCTCGAGGAGCACGGCAACGACCTGCGCTCGCGCTTCGACGAGGAGGAGGTCCGCTCGGACGAGGGCGGCGTGCGCAGGCGCACGGGCGACCGCGAGGACAAGGACGTGGCCGAGTTCATCGTGGTCAGCATGGTCGTCGCCTTCCGGACGCCCGCGGTGAAGACCGAGCCGAAGGACGCCGAGACCGCGGTCGCCGCGATCCGCGAGATCGGCGGGATCGGCCCGGACCGCCTGCTCGGGATGGAGGTGATCTGGGATCCGGTGTCGCCGGACGAGGAGCTGACCGCGGCGGGGATGGATCGGAGCTACGCGGATCTGCTGCCGTTGTAGCAGCCGCGCCGTCCCGGCGCGGGGCGGGGACGGGAACGGGAGTGCGTTCGAAGGAGGAAGCGATGGGGTTGACGAGACGGTTCCTTGCGGCGCTGGCGCTTCTGGTCGTTCCCGCCGCCGCTCTGGCGCAGGCCCAGGCGCCGATCGAGCCCGGGGCCGCGTGGGCCCCGGCGGGCGGCGGCAGCCTCGTGACCTGGCTGCTGGAGGCGATCATCTTCGGTGCGGCGGGGATCGCGGTCCTGATCGGCGCCTACTACCTGTGGGAGATCATCACGCCCTACAGCGTGAAGGACCAGCTCATCAAGGAGAAGAACGTCGCGGTCGGCATCGTGGTCGCGGCGTTCATCATCGGCACCGCGATCGTGATCGCGGCCGCGATCACGCCTGCGTAGGTCAGAAGTCGCACCCCCGCGTCCTGAAGCGCGCCCGTCCCCACAGCACGTCCTCCACGTACTGGACGTTCGCCGGCAGCTCGGCCGCGTCGCGCGCCTTGTTCGGCATGGAGTGCCCGGCGTTGTAGCCCGACAGGCCGAGGTAGAGGTTCCCGCCGTAGTGCTTGAGGAACGCGGCCAGGACCCTCGCGCCGCAGCGCAGGTTCTCCTGCTCGTCCGACAGGTCCCCGCACTTCTTGGCGCGCGCCGTCGAGCGGAGGCACTGCGTCAGTCCGAGCGCCCCCATGGGCGATCGCGCGTCGTTGCGGAAGTTGCTCTCGGCGCGCACGAGCCCGACCATCAGCGCGGCGTCCACGCCCTCCTCGTCTGCGGCCTTGCGGATGAGCGGGAGGAGGTCGCGGCATCGCCCGGACGCGGCGGACGTGCCCCCGCGCGAGTCGCCGTCGCCCGCTCGGCCCAGCACCCGGTCGCCCCCCGGCTTCCGGTCGCGCTTGCGCGCGGTCTCGCCACCGCCGCAGCCGGCGGCGAAGACGAGCACGATCGTGAGCGCGAGCCAACGCATGCGGCGATCCCTTTGCCGCGAGCCCCCGCGATCGTATGATGCGGCGCCTCTTCCCGCCAAGGAGCGGTCCCATGGCACTGCCCGTCGTCGTCCTCCTCAAGGGACGCGCCCGCCCGTTCTGGTTCGGGAGCCCGATCGTGTTCTCGGGCGCGATCGCCGAGGTCCGCGGCGACCCGGAGCCGGGCGACCTCGTCGAGGTCCGCGACGCGGAGGGCCGCCTGATCGGCCACGGGTTCTTCAACCCGGCGTCCCAGTACCGCGTGCGGATCGTCCGCCAGGAGCGGGCGGGCGAGCCGGGGCCGGACCCCGGCGAGATCCTGGCGGCGCGGCTTGCCGCGGCGGCGCGCGCGCGGGCGGCGTTCGGCCTGCCGGGCCCGGCCACGGACTGCTACAGGCTCGCGAACAGCGAGGGCGACGGGGTGTCCGGCCTGACCGTGGACGTCTACGGTTCGACCGCGGTCGTGCTCGCGTCCGCGCTCTGGGTGGAGCGCCGCCGCGCCGCGGTCGAGGCCGCGGTCCGCGCCGTGGTGCCGGGCGCGTCGATCGTGCACCGCGTGTCGAACAGCGTCCGCCGCGAGGAGGGGCTCGCGCCCGCGCCGCCCGCATCGCCGGACGCGGCCGGCGGGCCGGTCGCGGTGGTCGAGGGCGGCATCCGCCACGAGGTCGAGGTCCGCCACGGCCAGAAGACGGGGTTCTACCTGGACCAGCGGGACAACCGCGCGCTCGTGCGGTCGCTGGCGTCGGGCCGCCGGGTGCTGGACGCGTTCTGCTTCACCGGCGGGTTCGCGCTGGCCGCCGCGGCCGGCGGCGCCGCGGAGGCGTCCGGCGTGGACTCGTCCGGGCCCGCGATCGAGGCGGCGAGGCGGAACGCGGCGGCGAACGGGCTCGACCGCACGCGCTTCGAGGAGGCCGACGTCGCGGCGGTCCTGGCGTCGGGCCGGCGGTGGGACGTCGTCGTGGTCGATCCCCCGAAGCTCGCCGGGTCGCGGACCGACCTCGGCCCGGCGCGCGAGCGCTACCGGCGCGTGAACCGCGACGCCTGCCGGGCGGTCGAGCCCGGCGGCCTCCTCGTCACCTGCTCGTGCTCGTCCGCCCTGCGCCGCGGCGACTTCCTGGAGGTCCTGCGCGACGCCTCGATGGAGGCGGGCCGCAGGCTCGCGGTCACGCACGTCCTCGGCGCCGCGCCCGACCACCCCGTCCACCCCTCCTGGCCCGAGGGCGAGTACCTGAAGTGCGTCGTGGCGGTCGTGCACTGAACGCGCCGGGAGCGCCGCCGTCCCGCGCAGCACCCGCCGCCTCACGCACGGCAGGGTCGGCCGCCCGACCCGCGCTTCGGCCCGGGGTACGACCCCGGACGCCCGTCGTTCCGGCCCGGTCTCCGGGGAGGGCGCTTCCGGCCGGCGATGAACCCTTGCGAGGTGCCGTTCACCATGTACCGGGACGACTGCCCGCCCGGGACGCCAGCGCCCGTCGCGGCACCTGGCGCCCGCCGGGCAGGCCGATCGACCGGGTCGGCTGCGGCCCGGACCGGCCGGCCGCGCGGCCAATCCGGTGCGGCGACGCGGGGATGCGCCGCCCGCGGTTGACGCGCCCGCACCCCTCCCCATAAGCTCGCGTCCGGGAGCGCCGGACGTGGCGACGCGAACCCGCGCGGCGGACCTTGACGAACGCGCGTTCGTGACAACCGTCATCAGCAACGCGGCGCGGGGGGCAATCGCGCCCGCTCCGGCGCGATCTGTCGCGAGGTGACCGATGGCCGACGATACCCGCTACCCACCGGTGAACCGCGCGCCCGCGGACTTCGACCCGGAGCGCGACCTGCCGCCCGGGTTCATGCGGACGTTCCTTCCGCTGCACGAGCAGCTTGCGGCCCGCGCCGCGGAGCTGGTCGCGAAGCGCAGGGAGCGGCTGGAGGCGGCGCACCGGGGGGAGCTGCCGGACTGCCGGTCCACGCCGGGCGCCGAGGGCGACTGGCGCGTCGAGGTCCCGGCGTGGGCGGTTGACCAGCGGAACCAGATGACCGGGCCCGCGGACGACGCGGAGCTGGTCGTGAAGATGCTGAACTCGGGGGCGCCGGGCGTGATGCTCGACCTCGAGGACTCGATGGCGAACGACTGGGGCCACCTCCGGCAGGGCATCCGGAACATCCTGTCCGCGGTGCGGGGGGACCTGTCGTACGAGGACCGCAAGCGCGGCCGGCGCGTCGGGATCGAGCCGTCCTCGACCGTCATCTGGAACCGCGTGCGCGGCCTGCACCTGTCGCAGGCGGGCGTGCTGCCGGGGGGCGAGACGACCCCCGCGCCGCTGTTCGACGCGGTCATGATCGCGCACCAGGTCGATCCGGCGTTCCTGCGCCACCCGCTCTGCTTCTACCTCCCGAAGTCCGAGTCCGCCGAGGAGGCGGCGTGGTGGGCCGACCTGTTCGATGGGATCGAGCGGTCGCGCGACTGGCCGCGGGGGTACGTCAAGGCGATGGCGCTGGTGGAGTCCCACCCGATCGCCTACGAGATCGAGGGGTTCCTGTACAACCTGCGCGACCGCATCGTCGGGCTGAACCTGGGGCGCTGGGACTACATGGCGAGCCTCGCGCACTGGAACCTGGCCGACCCGCGATGGGTGCTGCCGGACCGCAACACGATCCCGCACGACGTGCCGTTCTTCCAGCGGGTGCGGCTGCTGCTCGCGGACACGTGCCACAAGCACGGGGCGCTCGCCATCGGCGGGATGACCGCCCTGTACCCGAGCCGCGAGGACCCGGAACTGAACGCCCGGGCGCTGGCGGTCCTGGAGAAGGACAAGCGGAACGAGGCGAACTGCTTCATGGACGGGGCGTGGACCGGGCACCCGGACCAGAACGCGATCGCGGTGGCGCAGTTCCCGGCCCCCAACCAGGTGGACCGGCGGCCGCCCGGGGTGGACCCGCGGGCGGACCTGCGGCCCGTGCCGGAGGGTGTCGGGAAGCGGACGACGGACGGGACCCGCGCGGCGGTGCGCACCGTCATCCGGTACCGGAACGGCGTGCTGAACGGCAAGGGGGCCAGCCTGCTGGACGGCTACATGGAGGACCTGGCGACCGACCGGATCTACCGCGTGATGCTGGCGCAGCGCATCCGGCACCGCGACGTGGTCCCGGTGGTGGACGCGTCCGGGAGGCCGGTCCTCCACACGCCGGAGTACGTGTCGCGGGTGTTCGACGAGGAGCTGGCGCGGCTGATCGAGGAGCTGCCGCGCGGGAAGGACGCGGGGGACGCCGGCACGCTCCGCGAGGCGAGGCGGGTCGGCGAGGATATGATCTCGATGGGCTGGTTCGACCCGGCGTGACCGGGCGACCGGGACAGGATGGGGAAACATGCAGGGACCGAGGACGGCAGAGGAGATCCGGCGCGCCTGGGAGACGGACCCCCGGTGGAATGGGATCCGGCGGACCTACCGGGCGGAGGACGTCGCGCGGCTCGCGGGCACGGTGACGGTCGAGCAGACGCTGGCGCGGATGGGCGCGGAGCGGCTGTGGCGGCTCCTGCACGAGGAGGCCCCGATCCGGACGCTGGGCGCGCTGACGGGCAACCAGGCGATCCAGGTCGTGCAGGGCGGGCTCAAGGCCATCTACGCCAGCGGCTGGCAGATGGCCGGCGACGCGAACTCGGCCTTCCAGGTCTACCCGGACCAGAGCCTGTACCCGGTCAACACGGGGCCGGACCTCGTGCGGCGCCTGAACAACGCCCTCCAGCGTGCGGACCAGGTCTCGCACATGGAGGGCCGCAAGGACGCGCCGTACTGGTTCGCCCCGATCGTGGCGGACATGGAGGCGGGCTTCGGCGGCACCCTGAACACCTACGAGCTGACCAGGGCGATGATCGAGGCGGGCGCGGCCGGCGTGCACCTCGAGGACCAGCTTTCCTCGCTGAAGAAGTGCGGGCACATGGGCGGCAAGGTCCTCGTGCCGCTCCGGGAGGCGATCGAGAAGCTGGTCGCCGCGCGGCTCGCGTCCGACGTCCTTGACGTCCCGACCGTCATCGTGGCGCGCACGGACGCCGAGGCGGCGAAGCTGATCCGGAGCGACGTGGACCCGCGCGACCGCGACTTCATCCCCGCCGACAGCCGCACGTCCGAGGGGTACTACGGGTACCGGGGCGGGCTCGACGCGTGCATCTCCCGGGGCGTGGCGTTCGCGCCCTACGCGGACCTCATCTGGATGGAGACCAGCGTCCCCGACCTGCACGACGCGAAGCGCTTCTCCGAGGGCGTGCGGCGCGAGTTCCCGGACAAGCTGCTGGCGTACAACTGCTCCCCGTCCTTCAACTGGGCGCGGGCGCTGGACGCGGCGACGATCGCGAAGTTCCAGCGCGAGCTGGGCGCCATGGGCTTCGCCTTCCAGTTCGTCACGCTGGCCGGGTTCCACACCCTGAACGCGAGCATGTTCGAACTGGCCCGCGGCTACCGCGACGAGGGCATGAGCGCCTACGTCCGCGTGCAGCAGCGCGAGTTCGAGCTGGAGCTGGAGGGGTACGAGGCCACCCGGCACCAGCGGTTCGTCGGCGCCGGCTACTTCGACGACGTCGCGACCGTGATCGGGGGCGCCGACATCTCCACGACCGCGCTCAAGGGCTCGACCGAGGAGGCCCAGTTCGACGAGCGCCGCGCCGTCGGGGGGGCCGCCGCCCGCGGGTGAGTGTGGCGTCCGCCGCAACTGGTGATCCCGCTTCTCGTGCCCTTGACGGACCGGTACCGCGATTCCAACCAATCCCCCGGCAAGGCCGGGGGATTGGTCAGTGCAGCCCGTACCTGTGCTCCGCGACCAGCCGCCGCACGTGGGCGTGGAGGTCGGCCATGCGGTAGCGAGCGAGGAGGCCGGCCGCGCGGCGGACGGCGTCGAGCGCCGGGCCCCCGGCGGGCTCGCCCTTCAGCACCACGTCGATGTCGCCGGCCGTGGCGAAGGCCCGCTGCGACGGGTCGTGAGGCCGGATCCATGCCTCCAGCGGGGACCCGCCGCGCGCGGCCAGGCGGACCGTGAAGGCGTCCTCACCGAGCACGATCGAGGTTGCCGCCACGCCGCCCGCGGGCGGGAACAGGCGTGCCAGGAACGCCGCGATCCCGGGCGCTTCCGCGGCCGCGACCTCGGCGGGGAGGGTCAGGGGGAGGTTGCGCACCATCACGGGCAGCCAGCCGTCCGGCGCCAGCGCGACCGCGGCGTCCGGGATGCGGTCACGGTCAGCGACGTTCCACCCCTCCGAGCCGCGGCGGCGGAGCACGCCCTCCGACTCGATCCCGGCCAGCGCGTCCGCGAGGCGGCCCGGGATCGGCGTGCCGAACAGCCGCTCGTGCTCCGCGTGCGGCACTTCGTGGCGCATCATCATCGACCGGACCGCCCAGCAGACCTCCTCGTACCCGGGGGGGAACGCGCGCACGTCCGCGGAGGCGCCGACAAGGGTGTATTCGCACGCGCCGACGACCCGGCTGGTCGCGAACGTGCCGAGGCCGAGCGTGTGCGCGTCGGCCCACGAGTGCAGCGAGTACGTCTCGAACCGGACGTCCCGCCGGCGGCGCGCGGACAGGTGGATCATGAACTCGCCGATCGTCACCTCGTAGTCGCGGCCGTGCCGGCGGCGGATCTCCTCGGCGAGCGCGTCGCGGCCGTCCATCACGTCCTGCTGCGCGTCGCCCTTCACGGACAGGTAGAAGTAGCAGTGGACCTCGCACGGGCGGTGCGCGAGCACGCCGTCCACGTCGGCGAGGAAGCCCTCGCGCGTCTGGCCCTCGAGCCCGACCATCAGGTCCACGTTGTTCCAGGCGAACTCGTCGCGCGCGCGGGCGAGCAGGTGCGCGAGGCGCTCCGGCGCCGGCGCCTTCCGGCCGTACCGCGCCAGGATGCGCGCGTCCAGCGTCTGCACGCCGCAGCTCACGCGGCCGATGCGGTGCCGGAGCAGCACGTCGAAGTGCCCGTCCGTCGCCGACTCGGGGTTGAACTCGACGTTGCGCTCGGCGCCGTCCGCGACCCGGAACCGCGAGAAGAGGCGGCCGAGCAGGTCGTCCAGCTCGTCCTCGCGCAGGACCGTGACCGAGCCACCGCCCATGTAGAAGCTGCGGAACGGCACGCCCTCGAACACGGGCGCGAACGCGTCCGCCTCGCGCGCGACCTCCGCGAGGTACGGCCCGACCTGCGAGCGGTCGCCGACCGGGACCGACGCGTACTTGCAGAACGTGCACTTGCGCAGGCAGAACGGGACGTGGACGTACAGGAACGCCCTGCTCGCGGGGCCGAGTCCCGCGCCCGCCCAGAGCGACGGCGCCTCCTCGCGCGGGATCGACCGGCCCGCGAGCGGCAGTTCGAAGAACGCGTCCGGGAACCTGCCCCGGACGTGGTCGGTCAGGACCTTCCTGGCGCGTGCGGCGTCCACGCCGGAGATGATACACCGCCGCTGGACCGAGGTCGGATGCGGTCCGAGGGCTCGAACGGCCCCGCTCCCGCGTCGGGCATGGGGCTGGCGCTTCACGGATCGGACGGCGGTCCCTGATCTGCCCACGACGCCGCACGGCGGCCTGCGTCGGCGACGGACTCGGCGCGATGCACCCCCGGCGGGAAACGCCCCGGCGCGAGCCGCAGGGAGAGGCGCCACAGCGATGCGATCACTCGCCAGAGCCCGGGATCCGCCGGGTCCAGCCAGAGCGAGTCCTCGGCCTCGCGAAGCGACGTGAGCCTGCGTACCGGCATCAGTCCTCCAACCCGAACCGCTGCCGCAATCGCTCGGCGTCCGCCTTGTCCTGCAGCCGGACCGTGTCCTTCTTCATCCGGTAGAGCATTCGCGGCGTCGCGACCGACACGCGGATTCCTTCGACCTCCCGAACCTCCGTCTCGATGTCGGCGAAGGCGAAGCGCTCGCCGAGCCGGGCCAGGATGTCGATGTGCATGGTCCCGTCGGGCGGAACGTACTGGATCGCAGGGTATCGCCCGGCGAGGTCCTCCGACGTGATGCCGGCGATCTCCGGATCTGCGAAAACGGAGTCGAGCGCTGCCCTCAGGCGACCGACGTTCTCGGCGTCCGGCGAGACGAAGATGTCGATGTCGGCGGTGGCGCGGGGGATGCCGTGGAGATTCAACGCGACGCCGCCGACCACCGCATACCTTACGCCGCGGTCACCGAGCGCCCGAAGCACCGCGAGCACGACATCAGGATCCATGCTGCGACTCCAATCCGGCCGCTCCGGCACGAAGATACCGCGCGTCGGGCGGTCGCACAAGGCCGCCTCTGGCCAGCGAAATGACAGGTCGCCCCGCGTCGTCACTGCGGATCCCCAGGGAAACCGGGGCGGATCTTTTTTTTCGCACCTGTCGGAGGGCCGCATGGGAGCTTGCGGACCCCCCATCTGTCATTTCGCTGCTGGCGAGCGATCCGCGCTGAGGCGCGGCGCGCTCGGCGGCCGCAAGGCGGCCGCGCAAGGGGGGTGGCCCGCGCCCCGCAACGCGGGGCGGCGGGCAGGGGGGCGAGCCGCGCCCCCCTCCGATCGATGCACCCGGGGCCTGCCGGGTCGGGAAGGTGGGGTACGCGTTTCGACGGATGTCGTCCGGGACCGCCTGCCGGTTCGGAGAGCCGGTTCTGACAGCTTGATCCGGCGCCCCCTCCGCACTAGGATTCGCGCGCCGTTTGGACCAGGGAGCCCCCGAAGATGGAAGCGTCCGCCATCGTCCTGATCGTCATCGGCCTCGCGTTCCTGCTGCTGGTCGTCATGGCCGCGGTCCGGATGGCGAAGAAGCGCCCGACCCTGCCGTCGCCCGACGCGCAGCGGGAGATCGAGCGCCCGACCGAGCCCGAACCCGAACCCGAGCCCGAACCCGAACCCGAGCCCGAACCCGGGCCCGCGCCCGCGCGGAAGCCCGCCCCGAAGCCGGCGAAGGGCGCGCCCGAGGCACCCGCGCCCGCCCCCGTGCCCGAGGAGAAGAAGGTCCTGGTGGTGCCGGTGCCGGCGCCGAAGCCGCTCGGCGCGGGCCTGGAGCGGACGCGGCGCGAGGGCTTCATCGCGCGTCTCGTGGACGTGTTCCGCGGCGGCGCCGCGCTGGACGACGCGGTTGTCGCGCAGGCCGAGGAGGCGCTGCTGACCGCGGACATCGGCGTGAAGACGGCGGCCGCGCTGGTCGAGGCGCTCAGGACCGAGTTCCGGCCGGCCGGCGGCGAGATCGGCCCGGCCGTGCTCCGGTTCCTGGAGGCGCGCGTGCTGGAGATGCTGGCGCACCTGCCGCACGGGATGCAGGCGCTCGACGACGTGCCGCAGCGGCCCGCCGTGATCATGGTCGTCGGCGTGAACGGGACCGGCAAGACCACGAACGTCGCGAAGATGGCGCACCTGTACAAGCAGAAGGGCCGCAAGGTCATCCTCGCCGCGGGCGACACGTACCGCGCGGCGGGCGCGGACCAGCTCGCGATCTGGGGCGACCGCGTGGGTGTGCCCGTCGTCGTGGGTCAGCCGAACCAGGACCCCGCGGCCGTCATCTTCGACGCGGCGAAGCGCGCGAAGGACGAGGCGTTCGACCTGCTGATCGCGGACACCGCGGGCCGGCTGCACACGAACGTCAACCTCGTGGACGAGCTGAAGAAGATCCACCGCGTCATCGGCAAGGCCGTGCCCGGCGCGCCGCACGAGGTGCTGCTGATGCTGGACGCGACCATGGGCCAGAACGCGGTCAAGCAGGCCGACGTGTTCCGGCAGGCCGTGGACGTGACCGGCATCGCGCTGGCCAAGCTGGACGGCACGGCCAAGGGCGGCGTGGTCCTGTCGATCGCGCGCGACATGCAGCTCCCGATCCGCTTCGTGGGCATCGGCGAGGCCGTGGACGACCTGCGCCCCTTCGACGCCCGCGAGTTCGCTTCCGCCCTGTTCGCGGCGGAGTGATCGCGCGTCGCCCTGCCGACGCCTGTCGCCGGCCCCGGACGCGCGCTCGCCGACCAGTTCCTGCGGCTGGACGCCGGTCGCGAGGCCTGGGGCGTGTCGGACGAGGGGAATGTGCCCTACTTCCGCTACCTCCGGGCGCTCCCTGCCGAGGACCTGTGCCTGTCCTGCCACGCGGCCCAGCACGCCGGCCCCGGCGAGCTTCGCGGCGGCATGTCCGTCTCGCTCCCCTGCGAGCCGTTCCTCGAATCGGAGAATGCCGACGCGCTCCGGCTGGTCCTGGAGCACCTCGTGTCCCTCTCGCTCGCGCTCGGGATCGCGATCGCGCTCGGCGGGCGGCTGGTCGGCCGGATCCGGGCCCTGCGCCGCCTCGAGGGGTTCCTGTCGATCTGCGCGTGGTGCAAGCGCGTCAGGGTCCCCTCGCCCGCCGGGACCGGGCGCGCGCCGTCCTGGGTCGCGATCGAGGAGTACGTGTCCGACAAGACGGACGCCCGGTTCAGCCACGGGATGTGCCAGGACTGCGCACGGAAGATGGGCGAGGACGCACCCGACCGGCGCTGAACGGAGCTATAATTCCGCCCCGTCGAGCCGGAGGGTGCCCGAGCATGGACCCGTTGCCCAAGGGATACGAGCACGAGGAAGTCGAGCGGCGCTGGTACCCGCGGTGGGTCGCGGACGGGCGGTTCCGCGCCGCGGACGAAAGCGACAAGCCCCCGTTCTGCATCGTGATCCCGCCGCCGAACGTGACGGGGCACCTGCACATGGGCCACGCGCTGACGTTCGCCATCGAGGACCTGATCGTCCGCTACAGGCGAATGATGGGCTTCAACACGCTGTGGCTCCCGGGCACGGACCACGC
>VGRB01000157.1 GCA_016875475.1 Deltaproteobacteria bacterium | reverse complement strand
TGTTGCCGGCCGTACGGGTCGCGCGTGTACCGGGTGAGGTTCCCGAGCGGGTCCAACGCGGTCTTGATCCCGCCCGAGTGATCGTACGACAGGGTGGTGGTCGCGGAGACCCACTGGTTGGGCGGGGTGGGAACGCCGGCGACGTAGTCACGCCACTCGCGGATCACCTCCCGGTACCGATCGAACCCGTCGAAGTCGGCGTACGTGACCGAGAACCCGGCGGGATCGGTCTCCGCGGTCCGCAGTCCCGACGTCGGATCGTAGTCGTAGCTCCACTCTCGCGGCACGGCATTGTGGAGAGTGCCGTCCCTCCAGCTCTCCAGGAGTCCGCGGTCGTTGTAGGACCGCGTCGCGAGGTTGCCGAGGGGGTCGCGGACCTGCACCACCTGCCCCAGGCCGTTGTACGTGTAGCGGGTCTCCGCAAGGTCCGGCGCCGGGCCGGAGCCGATTCAAGCTCACGGGCGGTTCAGCCTGCCGGATCCGAACGGCTCGAGGTCGAGCGTCACGAACCGGAAGCCGGCGGCCCGGGCGGCGGCCACGATCGCGGCGCGGCCGGGGTCCGCGAGCAGCAGGGGCGCGGACGCGGGCTCCACCTCCAGGCGGACCACGTCGCCGTGGAACCGCGCGCGGACCACCTCGACGCCGGCCGCCCGCACCGCCTCCTCGACCGCCTCGACGGCCCGCAGGCGGGGCTCGGTGATGGCCGTGCCGTACGGGAAGCGCGACGCGAGGCACGGGCTCGCGGGCTTCGCGGCCACCGGGAGGCGATAGACCTCGGCCAGCAGCCGGCGGATCGCGGGCTTCCCCATGCCGACGTCGTCGAGCGGGCTCCCCACCGCCGCCTCGCGCGCCGCGTCGCGGCCGGGCCGGAAGTCGGTCCGGTCGTCCGCGGTGCAGCCGTCCGCGATCCGCGCGAGGCCCATCTCGTCCGCGACCCGGCGGCAGATCGCGAACAGCTCGGACTTGCAGAAGAAACAGCGATTGCGCGGGTTCTCGGCGTAGCGCGGGTCCTCCAGTTCGCGGGACCGGACCACCACGTGCCGGACCCCGATCGCGGCGGCCACGCCGCGCGCGTCCTCCATGTCGCGGGCCGGGTGCGACGCCGAGGCCGCGGTCAGCGCGACGGCGCGGTCGCCGAGCACCTCGTGCGCGACCGCGGCGAGGAAGCTCGAGTCCACCCCCCCCGAGAACGCCACCAGCAGCGACCCGGCCTCGCCGATCCTCGCGCGGAGGTCATCGAGCTGTCGCACGTACTGTTCCATTGCATCTCCGGGGGGCCGGGGGCTAGCGTTCACGGCCACGCAACTCCGCGACCACCTCCTCCAGCGACACGCCGTTCTTCACGAGGTAGGCGAGCAGGAAGTACAGCACGTCCGCGGCCTCCCAGACGACGTCGTCGTGGCCGCGGGCGGTCAGCAGTTCGTAGAGCTCCTCGTTCAGCTTGCGCGGGATGCGGTCGTCCTTCTCGAACAGGAACGCGGTGTAGGAGCCGGGCTTCGGGTCGGCGCGCCGCTCCTGGATCACCTCGCACAGCCGCGCCAGCGAGAACTCGCGGGACCCCTCCCCGAAGCAGCTCCACGTGCCGCGGCGGCACGCCGGCCCGCGCGTGACCACGCGGAACACCAGCGCATGGCGGCCGCAGTCCGGGACCGCGCGCACCATCTCGATGCCCTTCTGCGTCAGCGACCCGAACGGGCAGCGGCCCGTGGCCAGCGACTCGCGCAGGGTGTCGGGGTCGCACCTGGCCACGAGCAGGACCTGGCCCGCGGCGTCCTGGAACACCGCCGGGATCGGGCCCTCCGAGAAGTCCATGCACGCGACGAACGCGTCCGCGGGGTCGAGCGCGCCGTCCGGGACCGCCGCCGCCGACTGCACGTCCACGCCGGCCGCGTCGAGCGCCCGGACCTCCTCCACGGTCGCGACGCCGCCCGAGACGGCCAGCGGCAGGGCCGTGGCGCCGCGGAGCGCGGGGACGCGGTCCATCGGCACGCCGTCCTGCCCGCCGTCGGAATCGACGAACGTCAGCAGGAACCCGGACGCGTACGGCGCCAGGACCTGGATCGTCTCGATCGGCGACCGCCCGGTGCGCTGCGTGCGGCCCTCGGTCACGACCTCGCCGTCCATCGCGTCCACCGCGACCACGACCCGCGACCGGGGCAGCCGGCTCAAGAGGTCCCTGCACGCGGCGGTCCCGATCACGACGCGGTGCGCCCCGAGCCGCAGCAGCCGCCGCGCCTTGTCCTCGGTCCGGATCCCCCCCCCGACGCGGCAGGCGGCGACCCTGACCATGCGCCGGATCGCGGCCTCGTTCTCGCCCCGGCCGACCGCGGCGTCGAGGTCCACGACCGCGACCTCGCCCAGCCGCCCGAGCGTGTGCGCCAGCTCGACCGGGTCGCCGCAGTCCGCGACCTCGTCCAGCCCGCGCACCCGCCTGACCGCGCGTCCGCCCATCACCTCGATCGCGGGAACCAGCACGCTCGCCTCCGCACGCGCGGACCGACCGGGATCTTACGACAAAGGAGCCGGGCGCGGGTGCCGGGGTGATATCATCTCCCGGGAGGAACGGGCGAGGGCGCCATGCGCGGACATCGGGGCGTCTGGGCGATCGGGCTGGCCGCGGCAGCGGTCGCGTGCTCGACGGGCGATTCCATTCCGATGGCGGATCCGGGGGGCGGGTGCGGGGGGGTCGTCGGTTGCGACGACGCGGACCCGTGCACGGTCGACACGTGCGTGAACGGCCAGTGCAGGCACGCCGCGAAGCCGTGCGACGACGGGAACGACTGCACGGCGGACGCCTGCCGCGACGGCGCGTGCGTGCACGAGGCGACGCCCGGCTGCTGCAGGAAGGACGCGGACTGCGACGACAAGGACCCGTGCACGACCGACACCTGCACCTCCGACGGGTGCCGCCACGTTCGCCCGGACGCGTCCTGCTGCGTCAACCAGGACGACTGCGACGACAAGGACGACTGCACGATCGACGAGTGCGTCGACAACAGGTGCCGGAACACGTGGATGAAGAGCAGCCTCTGCTGCAAGACGGACGGCGACTGCGCGGACGGCCTCCCGTGCACCGACGACAAGTGCGTGGACGGCAAGTGCAGCCACAAGAGCACCGTGTGCTGCACCATCGACGACGAGTGCGACGACGGCAACCCCTGCCGGATCTGGCGATGCGAGAAGCAGACCTGCGCCTACGACCTGGTGCCCGGCTGCTGCCGGGTGGACGAGGACTGCGACGACAAGAACGCCTGCACCCTGGACGCCTGCGACGACGGCGACTGCGAGCACGCGAAGACCACCGCCTGCTGCACGAAGGACGCGGACTGCCTGCCCGCCGACCCGTGCATCGCGGCGACGTGCGTCGTCACCGGGGGCGCCGAGAAGGGCGACTGCGTCGAGAAGCTCCGCGACACGCCCGAGTGCTGCTCCGCGACCCTGCTGGACGTCGCGTTCGATGCCGGCGGGCTCGGCGGCTTCACGGTCGAGGACCTCTATCCCGCGACGCCCGGGCCGGTCTGGGTGGTCGACTCCGCGCGCTCCGCGAGCCCGCCGTCCAGCCTGTACTTCGGCGACCCCGCGACGCACGAGTACGACGGCGGCGCGAACCCGGTCGGCGCGCAGGCGGTCTCGCCGGAGATCGACCTCGCGCGGACCATGGCGCCGAGGCTGACGTTCAACCTGTGGAAGGAGACCGAGCTGACCGCGTCGCAGGACGTGGTCTCGATCGGGCTCGTCGCGGGCGGCGCGCCGACCCTCGTGTGGTCCTCCGCGGTCCAGGGCATCGCCACGACGGGCGGCGCCTTCCTGCCAATCGCCGTCGATCTCGCCCCCTTCCAGGCGAAGGGCAAGGTGCGGCTCGCGATCCGGTTCGACACCCTGAACGCGTTCGCGAACGGATACGAAGGCGCCTACGTGGACGACGTGAAGGTCGAGGGCACCTGCGGTGAGTGACGACCGGGCCCCGAAGGACTGGCCCGACGCCCCGGCCGCCGGGGGCGGCGAGGCGCGCGGACCGGACGCGCGGCCGGGCCGCTCCGACACGCTCCACGAGGCGGAGCGCGCGATCGAGGAGCGGGTCCTCCGGGACGCCCGGTCCATCCGCGTCGCGCTCCCGGAACTCGGCCACGGCCTCATCGCCGCGGTGCTCGGCGCCCACGCCGCCGCGACAGTGGCGCTCTGCTTCATCGTGTTCGCCGAACCCTTCCCCTACCCCGTGATGTACCCGCTGATGGGCCTGATCGCCTGGCTCTTCCTCGCGATCCGCTTCACCGCGTGGGTCGCGGGCCGCCGCGTCTCGGCCGCCGCGCTCCTGGTCTTCAACCTCCTGCTGACCACGTTCTGGGTCTTCGTGCTCGGGGACCAGGTCCCGGCCCGGGTCGTGGCCGCGGACGGCCTCGTTGCCCGCCCCGACCTCCCGATCCTCTGGGTCCCGATCGCGCTCTACGCGCTCTCCGCGGCCCTCCTGGTGACCCACGCGACCACGCGCTGGAGGCGACCGCGATGACGCGGCCCGGGGTCCGCCCGACGGTCCTCGTCGTCGCCGGGTTCGACCCTTCCGGCGGCGCCGGGGTCACGCGCGACCTCTCCGCGATCCGGCGCGCCGGGGCGGACGCGACCGCCGCGGTGGCCGCGCTGACCTTCCAGTCGCCGGGCAGGTTCGACGGCCTGTTCGCGGTGCCCGCGGAGGTGCTCCGCGCCGAGATCGCCGCCGCCGCGCGTGCCGCCCCCCCAGCCGCGGTGAAGGTCGGCATGCTCGGGTCGCGCGAAAACGTGCGCGCGGTCGCGGACTTCCTGGCCTCGTGCCCCGCGCGGGCCGTGATCGACCCGGTCTGGCGCGCATCGGCCGGCGGGTCCCTGACCGACGACGACGGCCTCGCGGAGCTGAGGTCGGTCCTGCTCCCGCTCGCGGCGGTCCTGACGCCGAACGCGCCCGAGGCCGGGGTGCTGCTCGGCCGTCCCGTGCGCACGCGCGACGACCAGCGCGCCGCGGCGGCGGACCTGTGCGCGCTCGGCGCCGCGGCCGTCGTGGTCAAGGGCGGCCACGTCGAGGGCGACCCCGCGGCGGACGTCGTGGCCGACGGGTCGGGCGTCGTCGCGGAGATCGAGCGTCCCCGCCTCCGGGGGGGGATCCACGGCTCCGGGTGCCTGTTCTCCTCGACCCTGGCCGCGCACCTCGCGCTCGGGCGCCCCGTCGCGGAGGCGACGCGGCTGGCCGGGGACGCGGTGGCGGAGGCGATCCTGGAGGCGTCACAAGGGTAGCGCGGTCCCCGACTCGAGCGGCCCCACGCCGAACACGTCGGCGACCGTCCGGCCGACGTCCGCGAACGTCGCCCGCGTGCCGAGGTCGCGACCGGCGCCCTTCGCGATGCCCGGGTGCCACGCGATCAGCGGGACGTACTCGCGCGTGTGGTCGGTGGACCAGCCGGCGGTCGGGTCGCAGCCGTGGTCCGCGGTGACGAGCACGAGGCCGCGCGTTCCGACCGCGTCGAGCAGGCGGGGCAGGAACGCGTCCACCTCCTCGAGCGCGCGGGCGTACCCGGGCGCGTCGCGGCGGTGGCCGTACGTCATGTCGAAGTCCACGAGGTTCGTGAAGACGAGGCCCCGCTCCGTGCGTCGGAGCGCCTCCCCGGTCCGGAGCATGCCGTCCGCGTTGCCCTCGGTGTGGATCGCCTCGCCGACGCCGCGGCCCGCGAAGATGTCGTGGATCTTGCCGACCCCGACCACGGGCACGCCCGCCCGCAGCAGCAGGTCGAGCACGGTGTCCCGCGGCGGGACCATCGAGAAGTCCGCCCGGTTGTAAGTCCGCTTGTACGCGCCGGGCTCGCCGACGAACGGCCTCGCGATCACGCGCGCCACGCGGTGCTCGTCGAGCACGCGCCTCGCGGCCCGGCACGCCTCGTACAGGCGCGGGAGCGGCACCGTCTCCTCGTGCGCCGCGATCTGGAACACCGAGTCCGCTGACGTGTAGACGATCAGCCTGCCCGTGCGCTGGTGCTCCGGCCCCAGGCGCTCGATGATCTCGGTGCCGCTCGCCGCGACGTTGCCGATCAGGTCGAAGCCCGACTCGCGGCGGAAGGCGTCCAGGATCTCGTCCGGGAAGCCGGTGTCCGTGAAGACCGCGAACGCGGAATCGAGCGGCACGCCGGCCATCTCCCAGTGGCCGGTCGTCGTGTCCTTGCCCGCCGACGCCTCGGACATGCGGCCGAAGTGGGCGTCCGCGGCGGGCCGCGGGGGCACGCCCGCGACCGCGGTGACGTTCCCGAGCCCGAGCCGCCCCAGGTTCGGCAGCTTCAGCCCGCCGACGGCCCGGGCGGTGTTGCCGAGGGTGTTCGCGCCGCGGTCGCCGTACTCGGCGGCGTCGGGCATCTCGCCGCACCCGACGCTGTCGAGCACGAGCCACAGGACCTTGTCGAAACGTGCACGGGCGGTCTTTCCGGCGTCGTTCATGCCACCTATAATCGTCCCGGTCGTCGCGCGGGGTCAAATCCTTGGACACGAACGCCGCGAAGCCCATCATGGTCGCGTCGATCTCGCTCCTGCTCGCGTGCGGGTCCGGGTCGAAGCCCGGTGCCGCGCCGGGCGGGACCGCGGAGAAGGCGCCGGCCGCCGCCGCGCAGGCATCCGCGGCCGCGCCCGCGCCTGCCCCTGCGCCCGCGCCCGCGAATCCCGCCGAGGAGGTCTGGCCCGCGACCCTGCCGGCGGGCTGGAAGCTCCTGAACGACTACGAGGGCGCGGACCCGAAGACGGACCTGTGGGGCGGCGCCGTGGGCACCTGGGGCTACCACATGGGCCGGTGCAGGATCGAGCTGGAGAGGGAGGGCGGTTCCGGCCGCCAGAAGGTGACGTGGTCGCTGCCCCTCGGCGACTCCCAGTGCGGGACGTACGAGTTCCTGGGCGGCGAGCCGGCGAAGGGCGGCAAGGGCGTCGCGCCGAAGCCGAAGGCCGCCGACATCAGCGGGTACGCCAGGGTCGTGTTCCTCGCGAAGTCCGCGGACGGGCAGGTCCACAAGGCGCGGTTCGAGTTGACCGAGCTGGACCCGTACGACGCCGCGCAGCAGGGCTACACCGGCGAGTTCCCGTTCGAGGTCGGCCCGGAGTGGAGGCGGTACGAGATGGACCTCGACAAGACTCTCCACCCGATGTTCGACCGGCGGAAGGGCAAGCAGGTGGGCATCCGGATCGATCGCAAGGAGCAGCCGGAAGGCGGCAGCGGCGCCCTCTGGCTCGACAACGTGACCTTCGTCGCGAAGGGGTCGTAGGAGAGCGCATTGGCCAGGCGTGCAGTCCTGAGCGTGTCGGACAAGACGGGCGTGGTCGAGTTCGCGGCCGGGCTGGCGGGACTCGGGTTCGAGATCGTCTCGACCGGCGGCACGGCGCGCGCGCTGCGCGAGGCGGGCGTCCCCGTCACGGAAGTATCCGAAGTCACGAGGTTCCCCGAGTGCCTGGAGGGCCGGGTCAAGACCCTCCACCCCGGCGTGCTCGCGGGCGTGCTGGCGCGGCCGACCGAGGAGCACCGGCGCACGCTCGAGGAGCTGGACATCCGGCCCGTGGACGTGGTCGCGGTGAACCTCTACCCGTTCGCGGCGACCGTGGCGCGGCCAGGGGTCACGTACGAGGAGGCGGTCGAGCAGATCGACGTGGGCGGGCCCACCATGATCCGCGCCGCGGCCAAGAACCACGAGCGCGTGACCGTGGTCGTGGACCCTGCGGACTACGCCGCGGTCCTGGCCGAACTCCGCGAGCGCGGCGACACGTCCGGGCAGACCCGCCGGCGCCTGATGGTCAAGGTCTTCACGATGACCGCGGCCTACGACGCGGCGATCGCCGCGCACTTCGCGGCCGCGGCGGGCGACGCGCTCCCGCCGGTGGTGGCGCTCGCGGGGACGCGGGCGCGCGAGCTGCGCTACGGCGAGAACCCGCACCAGCCCGCCGCGGTCTACCTGCCGCCGGGCGGATCGGGCGGCATCCTCGGCGCGATGCAGCGGCAGGGCAAGCAGCTCTCCTTCAACAACATCGTGGACATGGAGGCCGCCTGGGCGCTCGTGCGCGAGTGGACCACGCCCGCGGCGGTCGTCATCAAGCACACCAACCCGTCGGGCGCGGGGACCGGCGCCTCCGTGGACGAGGCGTACGAGAAGGCGCTCGCGACCGACCCCGTGTCCGCGTTCGGAGGGATCCTGGCGATCAACGGGGAGATCGGCGAGGCGCTCGCGAAGCGCATCTGCGAGCACTTCTACGAGGTCGTGCTGGCGCCGCGCGTCACGCCCGCGGCGCTCGCCCTGCTCTCGGCGAAGAAGAACCTGCGGGTGATGGAGCTGGGCGAAGCGTTCTTCGAGCCGCCCGCGAGCTGGGTCGCGAAGCAGGTCTCGGGCGGGCTGCTCGTGCAGGGCCAGGACCCGGTCGTGGCGGGCGAGGTCCGGGGCGCGAAGGTCGTCACGAGGCGGGCGCCGACCGACGAGGAGTGGGCGGCGCTCGAGTTCGCGTGGCGGGTCGCGAAGCACGTCAGGAGCAACGCGATCGTGTTCGCGCGGGCGGACGCGACCGCGGCGATCGGGGCGGGCCAGATGAGCCGCGTGGACTCGGCGCGCCTCGCCGTGTCCAAGGCGACCGCGAGCCTCGCCGGGACCGCGGTCGGATCGGACGCGTTCTTCCCGTTCCCGGACGGGCTCGAGGAGGTCGTCCGGGCCGGCGCCACCGCCGTCGCGCAGCCGGGCGGCGCCGTGAAGGACGCGGACGTGATCGCGGCGGCGGACCGGCTCGGGATCGCGATGGTGTTCACGGGATTGCGCCACTTCAGGCACTGAGGCGCATCGAGGGCTGAAGATGAAGGTCCTGCTGGTCGGGAACGGGGGTCGCGAGCACGCGATGGCATGGAGGCTCGCCGCGACGCGCGGGGTCAAGGTCCTGGTGACCCATGGCAACGGCGGGACGGACGCGGTCGCGCGTGCGGTGCCGGTCGCGCCGAACGACCTCGACGCGGTCGTGAAGACCGCGCGGTCGGAGCGCGTGGACCTGGTCGCGGTCGGGCCGGAGTCGCCGCTGGCGGCGGGGCTCGCGGACAGGCTCCACGCGGCGGGCCTCAAGGTGTTCGGGCCGGTCCAGGCCGCGGCGCGGATCGAGTCGAGCAAGGCGTTCTGCCACGAGGTGCTCGAGGCGGCCGGCGTGCCGTGCGCCCCGGCCCGGGTGTTCGACGACGCGCGCGCCGCCATGGCGCACCTCGCGACGTGCCCGATCCCCGCCGTCGTCAAGGCGGACGGGCTCGCGGCGGGCAAGGGCGTCGTGGTCGCCACCACGCGCGAGGAGGCGATCGAGGCGGCCAAGGAATTCATGGTCGACGGCGCGCTCGGCGCGGCCGGCCGCCGGATCCTGATCGAGGAGCACGTCGTGGGCGAGGAGGCGTCGTTCATGGTCCTGACCGACGGCGAGCACGTGCTGCCGTTCGCGCCCGCCCAGGACCACAAGCGGCTGAACGACGGGGACCTCGGGCCGAACACGGGCGGCATGGGCGCCTACTCCCCGACGCGCGCGCTCCCGCCGCCGGCCCAGAAGGACGTGGTGGAGCGGATCATCCGGCCGACTCTCGCCGAGCTGGCGAGGCGCGGCATCCGATACCAGGGCGTGCTTTACGCCGGGCTTATGGTCACGAAGGACCGGGGCCCGATGGTGCTGGAGTTCAACTGCCGCTTCGGGGACCCCGAGTCCCAGCCCGTGTTCGCGCGCATGCGGGGCAACCTCGCGGAGGTGCTGCTCGCGTGCGCCGAGGGGCGGCTCGATCAGGTCAAGGTCACGTTCGACCCGCGGGTCGCGGTCTGCGTCGTGCTGGCCTCCGACGGCTACCCCGGCCGGCCGCGCCTGGGCGATCCGATCTCCGGGCTCGACGAGGCGGCGGCGCAGCAGGACGTGGTCGTGTTCCACGCGGGCACGAAGCGGCGCAGCGACGGGGCCGTGGTCACGAGCGGCGGCCGCGTGCTCGGGGTGACCGCGCTCGCCGACTCGGTCAAGGCCGCCCGCGAGCGCGCCTACGACGCCGTTCGCCGCATCCGTTTCGACGGCATGCAGTTCCGGAAGGACATCGGCGTGCGATCGCTGTAGCTGCCAGCCCCAAAAAAAAGGGCCGCCGTCACGAAGACGACAGCCCTTTCTTCGGATGCCCCGCGCGGACCGTCGGGAGCGGCGATTGAAACCCCAACCGATAGTGTGGGCGCCGTGCTGGCCGCTTCAGGCTTCCCGGGAACGACCGGGCGTGCACACCGCGGACCGGTGACGGCTCCCGGGCTTCAACGCCAGGGATTCAACCATGCTGCTTCACCCCCGCGAATCCCGCAGGGCACCAATCGGATGATAGATCCGGTGCGCGGGACGCGCAACCCGGAGGGGATCGCAATTGCGTGCGTTCGCTCGTGGATCGGGGGCGGAAGACCGTGCCGGCGGGCAGGGACTACTTCGCCGCGATTCGCTTCGCGAGGCGCGAAACCTTGCGGGACGCGCGCTTCTTCGGAATCACGCCCTTGGACGCGACGTGCATGATGGTCGACTCGGCGGCGCGGGTGGCCGCGGCGGTGGCCTTCTTGCCCTTCGCCGTGGCCACCTTCTTCACCGCGGTGCGGAGCGTCGACTTGTAGCGCATGTTCCGGGCGCGCGCCTTCTCGCTCTGAAGGTGCCGCTTGAGGGCCTGCTTGTGGTTGGCCACGAATCCTCCTGCCACCAGGGACGAAAGCCGGGCGTATATACCCGGGCCGCCCGATCATGTCAAGTCCGTACCCGTGTGCGTACCCGTTGCGTCCCCGTGCCCGTTCGCGCCCGAAGCTCAGGGGGCCGGTCCGACCCCCCCACCCCGCTCCGCCTACAGCGTCACTTCGTACCGCATCGTGGCGCGCGGGAACGGCCGCAGCCGCTCCACGATCTCCTCCAGGCGCACCAGCCCGCGCTTGTCCCCGGACACGTACGGCTGCACGAGCGCACCGGCGGCCGCGGCGTCGCCGGTCGCCTTGACGCGGCCGACGTCCCGCATCAGCGCCTCCATCGCCGGGTGAACCTTGGCGAAGTCCATGTCGAAGTGGCCGACGGGGCGGCCCGTCGCCGGGTCCAGGCTGACGGCCCAGGTCAGGGCGCCGGCCTCGACCAGCCGGCCGACGTGGACCGCGGAGAGCTGGCTGTAGGGCTTCGGCGCGCCGGTCGCGGAGACGAGGCCCTGGGACAGGTGGCCGAACGACCACACCAGGGCGTGGACGTAGAGCTGCCGGAGCTGCGCCTCGTCGATCACGCCGTTCCGGCGAAGCAGGTCCGCCAGGAACCACGACGCGGTCTGCGCCTTCAGCTCCTCCAGCGTCGCGGCCATGCGGCCGCCGAACGCCTCGGCCGGGCCCTTGCCGCCGACCTTGTAGTCCGAGTGCGGGCCGAGGTTGTGCGCGGCCTCGCGGAGGATCACGCCGATG
>VGRB01000156.1 GCA_016875475.1 Deltaproteobacteria bacterium | reverse complement strand
GGCGACCGGCGGCGTGTTCAACATCATGGTGACGGTCCCCGCGAACTCGATCACCACGTTCCACGGCACCGCGACGGACGCGGCCGGCAACGTGTCGGCCTGCTCCGCGAGCCTCTACACGTACGTCCACGACGACTCGGCCGCTGCCGCCCCGGTCCTGACCGGGACCAGCCCGCTGTCCCCCTCGTCCGCGTCGAGCCCGATGGTCACCGGCCTCGGCGAGGTGGGCGCGACGGTCCGGGTCTTCGCGTCGGCGGACTGCTCCGGCACACCGCTCGCCACCGGCAAGGTCGACGCGAGCGGCGGGTTCGCCATCCTCGTCGGCGTGCCCTCGAACGCCGAGACCACGCTCTACGCCCAGGCGACCGACGTGGCGGGCAACGTGTCCGCGTGCTCGGACGATGGGCTCACGTACGTCCACGACAGCCTGCGCCCGGACGCCCCGGTGATGACGGGCACCGACCCGGTCTCGCCGTCGAACGTCGCCGCGCCGAGCGTGAAGGGCACCGCGGAGGCCGGCGCGGCCGTCAGCGTGTTCACCACCACGAACTGCTCCGGCGGCGCCGCCGGGACCGGCACGGCTTCGGAGGCCGGCGAGTTCTCGGTCCAGGTGACCGTGGCCGAGTCGTCGCAGACCACGTTCTACGCGACCGCGACCGACCTCGCGGGCAACGTGTCGCTCTGCGCGGTCACCGGCGTGACCTACGTGCACGAGACCACGATCCCGGACGCGCCGGCGCTGACCGGCACGACCCCTGCCTCCCCGTCGAACGCGGTCACGAGCCCGAAGCTGTCGGGCACCGCGCTCGCGGGCGGGACCGTGAAGGTCTACAAGACCGCCGACTGCACGGGCGACGCCGCCGCGACCGCCGCGGTCGGGGCCGGTGGCACCTTCGAGGTCGAGGTCGCCGCGGACGCGAACGCGACGACGACCTTCCGCGCGACCGTGACCAGCTTCGCCGGCAACACGTCGGCGTGCTCCGAGGGCCTGGACTACGTGCACGACTCGACCGCCCCCGCGGCGCCGGTCGTGACCGGGACGGCCCCCGCGAGCCCCTCGAACGACGCCACCCCGACGGTCAAGGGCACGGCCGAGGCCGGCTCGTCCGTCGCGGTCTTCTCGAACGTCGCCTGCACGGGCGCGCCCCTCGCCCGCGGCACGGCCGACGCGGCCGGGGCGTTCGCCATCGACGCCGCCGCGGCCGCCAACGGCACCACGAAGTTCTACGCCGCGGCGACCGACGTGGCGGGCAACATCTCGGCGTGCTCCTCCACGTTCGCGACCTACCTGCACGACGACGTGCCCCCGGCGGAGCCGACCTTCATCGGCAGCACGCCCGCGTCGCCGTCGAAGGTCGTGACCACGCCGTTCCTGACCGGCATCACGGACAGCCAGACCAAGGTCGAGATCTTCGCGACCGCCGACTGCTCCGGCGGCGTGTTCGGGACGCAGACGTCCGCGGACGGGTCGTTCAGCATCAAGGTGACCGTCCCGGCGAACAGCGCCACGAAGTTCCACGCGGTCGCGACCGACGCGGCCGGGAACCGGTCGGCCTGCTCGTCGTCCGAGCTGGAGTTCGTCCACGACAACGCGGCCCCCGCCGCGCCGGTCCTCGTCTCGACCGACCCCGCGTCGCCGTCGAACAACGCGAACCCGACGGTCAACGGCACGGCCGAGCCGAACGCCGAGGTGAAGCTGTACAAGGCCGCCGGGTGCGCGGGCACGGTCGCGGCCGGGGGGTCCGCGGATGGGACGGGCGCCTTCGCCATCCTGACCGGCGTGGCCCAGAACGCGACCACGACCCTGTACGGCAAGGCGACCGACGTCGCCGGGAACACGTCCGACTGCTCCGCGGTCGGCCTGGCCTACGTGCACGACAGCGTGGCCCCCGAGGCGATCGCGTTCACCGGCACGAACCCGCCGTCGCCCTCGAACAGCCTGACCCCCCAGGTTCTCGGCACGTCCGAGGCCGGCGCCACGGTGCGCCTGTACAGGACCACGAACTGCTCGGGCGCGGAGGCCGGCAACGGCAAGGCCGGCGAGGACGGCGCGTTCGCGATCGGGGTGACGGTCGCCTCCGGCTCGACCTCGACGTTCTACGGGAAGGCCACGGACGCGGCCGGCAACGTGTCGCTGTGCTCGGCCTCGGGCCAGACGTATTCGCACGACACGACCAAGCCGCAGGCGCCCGTCCTGACCGGGACCACGCCCGCGTCGCCGTCGAACTCGGTGACCACCCCGAAGGTGAACGGCACGACCATGGCGACGTCCACGGTCAAGGTCTTCAAGACCGCGGACTGCTCGGGAGCGGCGGAGGCGACCGGGACCTCCGCGGCGAACGGGACGTTCTCGATCCAGGTGACCGTGGCGGCGAACGCCGAGACCACCCTCTACGCCAACGTCACCAGCGGCTCCGGCAACGTGTCCGCCTGCTCGCTCGGCGTGACCTACGTGCACGACGGCGTCGCGCCCGCCGCCCCGGTGGTAACGGCCACCGACCCGGTCGGACCGTCGAACGTCGCCGCCCCGGCCGTCAAGGGGACCGCCGAGGCCGGCTCCTCGGTCGCCGTGTTCACGAACGCGACCTGCTCGGGCGCGGCGGCCGCGACCGGGACCGCCGGCGCGACCGGCGACTTCGCGGTGGCCGGCGCCGCCGCCGCCCCGAACGCCACGACGAGGTTCTACGCGAAGGCCACGGACCTCGCGGGCAACGCGTCGCCGTGCTCCACGACCTTCGCCTCCTACGAACACGACAACGTCGCGCCCGCGGCGCCCGTGTTCGTGGGCAGCACGCCCGCGTCCCCGTCCCAGTCCGTGACCACGCCGTTCCTCGCGGGCACGGCCACGACCGGGACCACGGTCGAGGTCTTCACGACCTCCGACTGCACGGGCGCCGTGCTCGGCAGCCAGGCCGTGACGGGCGGGTCGTTCAACCTGATGGTCACGGTGCAGCCGAACACAACGACGAAGTTCCGGGCGGTCGCGGTCGACGCGGCCGGGAACCGCTCGACGTGCTCCGCGAGCGAACTGTCCTACACGCACGACAGCCTGCCGCCGGGCTCGCCCAACCTCCAGCGGACCGAGCCCGCCTCGCCGTCCTCGAGCGCGAACCCGACCGTCTCCGGCACCGCCGAGGCCGGGGCCGAGGTGAAGTTGTACAAGGCCGCCGGCTGCACCGGCGCCGCTGCCGCGACCGGCACGGCGGACGGGACCGGCGCGTTCGCGATGCTCGTCGGCGTGACCACGAACGCGACCACCACGTTCTACGGCACCGCGAAGGACGCGGCCGGGAACCTGTCCGGGTGCTCGGCCACGGGCCTGCCGTACGTCCACGACAACGTCGCCCCGGCCACGGTGGCGTTCACCGGCACGAACCCGCCGTCGCCGTCGAACAGCCTGACGCCCCAGGTCCTCGGGACCGCGGAGGCCGCCTCCACGGTGAAGCTCTACAAGACCGCGAACTGCACCGGCGCGGTGGACGGGACCGGGACCGCGGACGCGGCGGGCGCCTTCGCCATCGGCGTGACGGTCGCCTCCGGGTCCACGACCACGTGGTATGCCAGCGCGACCGACGGGGCGGGCAACACGTCCCCATGCTCGGCCACGAGCCAGAAGTACGTGCACGACACGTACGTCCCCGAGGCCCCGATCCTGACCGGCACGACGCCGGCGTCGCCGTCGAATTCCGTGACGACGCCCAAGGTCAACGGCACCGCGCTCGCCGGCGGGACGGTCAAGGTCTTCAAGACGGCCGACTGCACCGGCGCCGCGGCCGCGACCGGCACGGTTGCGGCGGACGGCACGTTCCAGGTCCAGGCCACGGTGACCGCGAACACCACCACGACGTTCCGGGCGACCGTGACCACCACGTCGGGCAACACGTCGGCGTGCTCCACGTCGTCGGTGAAGTTCGTGCACGACAGCGTGGCCCCGGCCGCGCCGTCCGTCACCGGGACCTCGCCTGCGTCGCCGTCGAACAACCCGGCCCCGTCGGTCTCCGGCACCGCGGAGGCCCTGGCGTCCGTGCTCGTCTACACGAACGCGAGCTGCACCGGGACGCCCGCCCAGGGGGGAGCCGCGGACGCGGCCGGCGCATTCACGCTGGCGGGCGTCCCAGCCGCCGCGAACGCGACCACGAGGTTCCATGCCAAGGCGACGGACGCCGCCGGCAACGCCGGGCCGTGCTCCACCACGTTCGCGACCTACCAGCACGACGACGTGCCGCCAGCGCAGCCCGTGTTCGTGGGCACCACCCCGCAGTCCCCGTCCTCGACCGTGACCACGCCGTTCGTGGCGGGCACCGCCGAGGTGGGCACGACGCTCGCCCTCTTCCCGACCCTCGACTGCTCCGGCGCCGCCGCCGGCAGCGCGGTCATCGGCGCAACCGGCACGTTCAACATCATGGTGACCGTGCCCGCGAACACCTCGACCACGTTCCGGGCCGAGGCGAAGGACACGGCGGGCAACTCGTCCGGCTGCTCCGCCTCCAGCATCACGTACGAGCACGACAGCCTCGCCCCGGCGGCCCCCGAGATCGCCGGGACCGACCCGGCGACGCCGTCGAACGTGGCCACGCCGACAGTCCTCGGGACGACCGAGCCGGGCGCCACGGTGCGGCTGTACAAGGCCGCCGGGTGCTCCGGGTCCGCGGCCGCGACCGGCGAGGCGGACGTGACCGGCGCGTTCTCGCTGCTCGTGTCGGTCGGCCAGAACCAGGCGACCAGCCTGTACGCGAGGGCGACCGACCACGCCGGGAACGCGTCCCCGTGCTCGGCGGCGTACGTGTTCACGCACGACAGCGTGGCCCCGGCCGCGCCCGCGCTGACCGGGACCAACCCGGTCTCCCCGGCGAACAAGCTCGACCCGGCCGTCCTCGGGACGACCGAGCCCGGCGCGACCGCGAAGGTCTACAAGTCCACCAACTGCTCGGGCGCGGTCGCCGGGACCGCCACGGCCGACGCGACCGGCGCGTTCTCCGCGACCGTGACCGTCACGGCCGGGACCACGACCCAGTTCACGGCGACCGCGACGGACAAGGCGGGGAACACGTCCCCGTGCACGCCCACGCCGATCTCCTACGTGCACGACAACAACCTGCCCGCCGCGCCGGTCCTCACCGGGACCGAGCCGGTGTCCCCGTCGAAGACGAGCACCACGCCGAGCATCCTCGGCACGGCCGTGGCCGGCGGGACCGTGAAGCTGTACAAGACCTCGACCTGCACCGGGGCGATCGCCGGGACCGGCGTGGCGACCACCGGCAGCTTCAGCATTCCGGTCTCGGTGACGGCGAACACGACGACCGTGTTCCACGGCACGGTGACGAGCACGTCCGGCAACACGTCGCCGTGCTCGACCGGCATCACCTACGTGCACGACTCGGTCGCCCCGGCCGCGCCGGGGAGCCTGTCGGTGAACCCGCTCTCCCCGTCGAACGAGCCGCTCCCGGACCTGTTCGGGACGGCAGAAGCGGGCTCCACCGTCAAGGTATATGCCGCGGCCGGGTGCACCGGCGCGGTGCTCGGTACCGCGACGGCGGCCGCGGGCGGGGACTTCTCGGCGGTGGACCTCGCGGTCTCGCGCAACACGACCACGAACCTGTACGCGACCGCGACCGACGCGGCCGGCAACGCCTCTCCGTGCACGACCAGTCCGGTCGCCTACCTGCACGACGACGTCGCGCCGGCCGTGCCGACGCTCACCGGGACGAGCCCGGTCTCGCCGTCGAACTCGATCACCACCCCGATCGTGTCGGGCATCGCCGACAACGGGACCACGGTCAACCTGTACACGACCGGCGACTGCACCGGCCTCGTCGTGGGCACCGCGACGGTGAGCGGGGGGGCGTTCAGCATCCCGGTCACCGTGTCCGCCAACACGACCACGTCCTTCAAGGCGACGGCGACCGACACGGCCGGGAACACGTCCGGCTGCTCCCCCGCGCTCGTCTACGTGCACGACGATCAGGCTCCTGCGGTGCCGGTGCTGTCCTCGACGACCCCGGCATCGCCGTCGAACGTCCTGAACCCGACGGTGCGCGGGAGCGGCGAGGTCAACGCGGCGATCTCCCTGTTCACGAACTCGGGCTGCACGGGCTCGCCGGTCGGGTCCACGACCGCGGACGGGGTCGGGCAGTTCTCGCTGCTGGTCGCGGCGAACCCGAACGCGACCACGACGTGGTACCGCAGGGCGAAGGACGCGGCCGGCAACTGGTCCGCGTGCTCGAGCGGGATCGCGTACCTGCACGACAACGTGCCGCCCGCGGTGCCCGTGATGACCTCGACCGTGCCGGCGTCGCCGTCGAACACCAGCACGACGCCGGCGGTCAAGGGCACGACCGACCCGAACACGCCGGTCAAGCTGTACAAGGTGTCCAACTGCTCGGGCACGCCCGCGGCGACCGGGACCTCGGACGCGACCGGGCTCTTCACCCTGTCCGCGGCCGTGACCGCGAACACGACGACCACGTTCTACGCGTCCGCGAGCGACGCGGCCGGCAACACCAGCGCGTGCGCGGCCCCGGGCATCGTCTATGTGCACGACAACACGACGCCCGCCGCCCCGGTGCTGACGGGTACGGACCCCGACTCGCCGAGCAACTCGGACACCACGCCGCGGCTGATCGGGACCGCGGAGGGGTCGTCGCGCGTGAAGCTCTACGCCGGCGCGAGCTGCCCCGCGTGCAGCGGGACCGTCGTGGCCCAGGGCGACGCCGCCGCGGGCGGCGGGTTCAACCTCGAGGCCACGGTCAGCCCGAACACGAGCACCGTGTTCTGCGCGTCCTCGACCGACGCCGCGGGGAACGTGTCGAACTGCTCGGCAACGCGCACCTACGTGCACGACAACCTGCCGCCGGCGCTGCCGACGTTCAGCGGCACCACGCCGGCGTCGCCGTCCAACACCAGCACGACCCCGAAGATCAACGGCGCTGCGGAGGCCGCGGCCACGGTCAAGCTCTACACGACCGTGAACTGCACCGGCGGGCTCGCGGGCTCCGGCCCGGCGACAGGCGGCGCGTTCGCCATCGACGTGGCGGTCGGCGCGAACACGACCACGCGGTTCTACGGCACCGCGACCGACGCGGCCGGCAACACGTCCTCCTGCTCGACCGCGTACCAGGACTACACGCACGACACCGTGGCCCCGGCGGCCCCGGCGTTCACCGGGACCAGCCCGACCTCGCCGTCCAACAACCAGGACCCGTACGTCCAGGGCACCGCCGAGGCGAGCGGGACGGTCAGGCTGTACACGACCTCGGGCTGCACGGGCACGGTCGCCGGGACCGGCACCGCGACCGGCGGGACGTTCTCGATCCAGGTGCACGTGGCCTCGTCCAGCACCACGACCTTCAAGGCGACGGTGACCGACGCGGCCGGCAATACGTCCGCGTGCTCGCCGGCCGGGATCACCTACGTCCACGACCTGACGGCGCCCGCGTCGCCGGTGTTCACGGGCACCACGCCCGCGTCGCCGTCCAACACGAGCACCACGCCGACGATCAACGGCACGACCATCGCGAACGGCACGGTGAAGCTGTACACGACCTCGACGTGCACCGGCACGGTGGTCGCGACCGGGACCGCCAGCGGCACCGGCACCTTCTCCCTCGGCGTCACCGTTGGCACGAACACGACCACGACGTTCTACGGCACGGTGACCAACACCCAGGGAAACACGAGCGCCTGCTCGAACCCGGGCCAGGTCTACACCCACGACAGCACGGCCCCGGGCGCGCCCACGGTGACCGGGTCCGCCCCGGTGTCGCCCTCGAACATCGCGACGCCGTCGGTCTTCGGGACGGCCGAGGCGAACGCCACCGTCAAGCTGTACGGGAACTCCGGGTGCACGGGCACGGTCCTCGGCACGGGCACCGCGTCCGGCGCGGGCGCGTACAACGTGCTGAACGTGGCCGTCACCCTCAATGCGACGACGACCGTTTACGCCAAGGCGACCGACGCGGCCGGGAACACCGGTGCCTGCTCGACCACGTCCGTGTCGTACCAGCACGACAACGTGTCGCCGGTCGAGCCGACCTTCCAGGGCACGGTCCCGACCTCGCCGTCGAGGACCGTGACCACGCCGCGCATCGACGGACTCGCGGAGAACGGCTCCTCGGTCAAGCTGTACGCCACCTCGGACTGCTCGGGCGTGCCGGCCGGGACCGCGACCGCGACCGCGATCGGGTTCTCGATCACCGTGACCGTCTCCGCGAACTCGACAACCACGTTCCGGGCCACGTCCACGGACGCGGCCGGCAACACGTCCGCGTGCTCCAGCGCGAGCATCACCTACGTGCACGACTCCACGAACCCGGCCGCGCCGAGCATCACCGGCTCGACGCCGCCCTCGCCGTCGAACGTCCAGAGCCCCGCGCTCAACGGGACGGCCGAGCCGAACGCCACGGTCAAGATCTACAAGGCCGCGGGCTGCTCCGGGAGCCTGCTCGGCAGTGCGACCGCGGACGGGACCACGGGTGCCTTCACGGCCACCGTGACCGCGGACGCGAACACGACCACCAGCTTCTACGGGACCGCGACCGACCTCGCGGGCAACACCGGCGCGTGCTCGACCACGCCGTTCGCGTACGTGCACGACAACGTCGCGCCGCCCGCGCCGGTCGTGACCTCGACGCCCGTGTCGCCGGCCAACAACAACGCGCCGACGTTCAACCTGACGACCGAGCCGAACGCGTACTGCGAGGGCTGGCCGTCGGCGGGCTGCCCGGCCTCGCCCCCGTGGTCGAGCGGGCAGGCGAACGGCGCCGGCAGCCTGTCGCTCCCGGCGTCGGGCCTGCTGGACAACACGACCTACACGTTCTCGTTCAAGTGCCGCGACGCGGCCCAGAACTGGTCCGGGTGCACGGCGATCACGTACATCGAGGACAGCGCGGCGCCCGTGATCCCGGGCGTGCTGGCCGCGACGAACACGACCGGTCCCGGCGTGCAGCTCAACTGGTCGGCCGCGACCGACGCCAACGGCCCGCCGATCACCTACCGCGTGTGCATGTCCACGAGCCCGAGCGGGCCGCCGGACACCTGCACCCAGGAGGTCTCGCTGACCGACACCTACTCGCACGCGTTCGGGCCGCTGTCGTCGGCCACCCGCTACTACTTCTCGGTACGCGCCGTGGACCGGGCGGGCAACATCGGCACCGCGCTCAGGGCGACCGCCAAGACCCCGGGCTCCGCGGTCGTGGTACGGGTCGCGCAGGGCGGCAACCATTCGTGCTCGCTCCTCGCGGACGGCACGGTCCAGTGCTGGGGCCGGAACCACTACGGCCAGCTCGGGAACGGGGGCACGGCGGACAGCCCGTCGCCGGTCGTGGTGAGCGGGCTCACGAACGTCACCGCGATCACCGCGGGCATGTACCACACCTGCGCCCTGGTCGCGGACGGGTCCGTGAGGTGCTGGGGCTACAACGCCTTGGGCCAACTCGGTGACGGGAGCAATGCGCAGCGCAACACGCCGGTGTGGGTCGGCATCTCCGCGGTGCGCGCCATCGACGCGGGCGCCAACCACACGTGCGCCATCCTGAGCAGCGGGTCCGGGAAGTGCTGGGGCAGCAACGCCTACGGCCAGCTCGGCGACAACAACGAGCCGACCGACTCGAACGTGCCGGTCAGCGTCTACACGCCGTTCTGGCCGCCGGTGCCGCTGCTGGCCACCGACATCTCGGCCGGCGACTTCCACACCTGCATCGCCCGGTCGGACGGCTGGGCCAAGTGCTGGGGCCGGAACAACCACGGCCAGCTCGGCAACGGGACGACCACGGACTCGGACATCCCGGTCACCGTGAAGGCCAGCGCGAGCAGCTACTTCGACGGGGCGCTCAAGGTCGGCGCGGGCCGGTATCACAGCTGCGCCGCGACCTCGACCGGGAAGGCCTGGTGCTGGGGGTACAACAACTACGGCCAGCTCGGCGGCCACACCGGGAACGCATCCGAGCCGTACCCGGTCACCGTGAAGGTCCGGAACATCCTGGGCTGGTACGACGACATTGCCTACATCCTGGACGTGACGCTGGGCCAAAACCACTCGTGCCTGCGGCGGGGGACCGGGAGCGTGTACTGCTTTGGCCGCAACTCGCAGGGGCAGATCGGCAACGACACCACGACCGACTACGACTACGCGGTCCACGTCTTGACGCTCTCTTCGGTGGGCTCGCGGTCGCTCTCGGCGGGCGACAGCGGCAACTGCGTCGCGCGGTCGGACGGCACGGCCTGGTGCTGGGGCGACAACCAGTACGGCCAGGCTGGAGACGGGACGAGCGCCAACGACCGGCTCGTCCCGGTCCAGGTCCGCGGCATCAGCGGGTACGCGAACGCCCTCGCGATTGCCACGGGAAGCGACCACACGTGCGGCCTTCTGCCCGACGGCTCCGTGCAGTGCTGGGGCGCGAACGGGAACGGGCAGCTCGGGAACGGAGGCACCACGGCCAGCATCTACCCGATCGCGGTCAGCGGGCTCACGCAGGTGACCGCGATCGCGGGCGGAGACAGGTTCAACTGCGCGCTCCTTGGCAGCGGCGAGGTCTATTGCTGGGGGAGGAACGACGTGGGGCAGATCGGCACCGGCACGGCCGGCGGCAGCGTGCTGACCCCGACGAACGTCACGAGCCTCAGCGCCGCCTCGGCGATCGCGGCAGGTGCGGGTCATGCCTGCGCCCTGGTGGGCGGAGGCGTCAAGTGCTGGGGTTACGGCGGCCGCGGCCAGCTCGGGAACGGGGCCACCGCGAACAGCGCGACGCCGGTGGACGTCAGGGGCATCACCACGGCCCGCGGGATCTCGGCGGGCTACTGGCACACGTGCGCGGTGCTCGACGACGGCACGGTCAAGTGCTGGGGCTGGAACGCGGCCGGCCAGCTCGGCGACAACACCACGACGAACCGGTCCACTCCGGTGACCGTGTCGGGCCTCACCACCCAGGTCGCCGTCGCCGCGGCCGGGGACCACACCTGCGCGGCGGACCTGAACCAGGCGAACTGCTGGGGCCGCGGCAACGAGGGCGAGATGGGTGACGGCACCACGACGTCCCGGCTCGTGCCGGGCGCCAGCGTCTCCGGTCTCATCAACATCCTGGGCATCCGGGCCGGCTACCGGCACTCGTGCAGCGTCCAGGCCGGCAGCGTCGTCAGGTGCTGGGGCCTGAACGCGGACGGCCAGCTGGGCGACGGCAGCACCACCAACCGGTCCTCGCCTGTCAACCCGGCGGTCGGCAACGTCGCCTCGGTCGTCTCCCAGGCGTCGGGCTACCATTCCTGCGCCGTCCAGACCGACGGCTCCCCGTGGTGCTGGGGCGACAACTCCTCGGGCCAGCTCGGCGACCTGACCACGACCGACCGCACCATCCCGACCCGCGTGTCGTACTTCCCGTAGTCGCAACGCATCTCGCGCCCTCCGGGGTCGCGGGCGGTCGATCGGCCGCCCGCGACCCGGGGGCTCCGCCCGGCCTCGGCCCCCCCCCCCCCCCC
>VGRB01000155.1 GCA_016875475.1 Deltaproteobacteria bacterium | reverse complement strand
GGCGGCGGCGGGTGAGCCCCCCCGCGACGCGGCCCGCGACCCCCGCAAGGTCGCGATCGTGGGGTACTTCCTGGACCGCAACGAGGACGACCACCTCGGCAACGTGGCGGAGATCCGCCGCCTCCTGGCCGCGCTCGACCTCGACCTCGTGACCGTGTGGCTCGAGGGCACCCCCACCGCGGACCTCGCCCGCGTGGCCGAGGCGGGGACGATCCTGTCGCTCCCGCACGGCCGGGCGGCGGCCGAGGTGCTCGCGGGCCGGACGGGCGCGCGTCTCGTGCCGTGCGAGGTCCCGTTCGGCATCGACGCGACCGCGCGGTTCCTGCGAACCGCTGCCGCGGCGTGCGGGGGCGGCCGCGAGGAGGCCGCCGAATCGCTGATCCGCGCCGAGCTGGCGCGCTGCATGCCCCGGCTCCGCTGGCTGGTGCCGAAGCGCCTCGCGCACGGCCGGTGGGCGTTCGCGGGCGATCCCGCCCTGATCCCGGGGCTGTGCGAGATCGCGTCCCTGGTCGGCGCCCGGGTGGACCTCGCGGTGGCGTGGACGCACCGTCCGCCCGAGACGTTGTGGGACCCCGCCCCGCCGCCGGCGACCGAGGTCGTGGTGCTGCACGACCAGAACGCGGGCGCGCTGCGCGAGACGCTGGAAGCGCGGGCGGACCGCATCGACCTCCTGATCGGCAACCACCACGTGGTGCTGGAGCACCTGCTCCCGAACAGCCTGGGCTTCCTCGAGTTCGGCTTCCCGAGCCTGATCCACCACGGGATCGGCGACGACCCCTTCCTCGGCTACCGCGGCTTCCTCCGCTTCCTGTCCCGCATCGCGGACCAGTTCTACGACTGGGACCTCGAGTTCGAGGAAGTCGACGTGTAGGTCGGGCCGGAAGGCGTGACCGCCGTCGGCCGTACGGAACCCTCCGCGGACCTGCTGCCGTTGTCGGAAAGCGTGACTTCCCGAAAATCAGAAAGTAGAATCTTCCATGGCTCTCGAGCCGGGATACCCGATGACCGCCCCCGCGCTTCCCGTCCGCCCGTACCTGGATCGGACGATCGCCGCCACCTTCCGGGAGCGGCTCGGACAGTTCCAGGTGGTCGTCGTGACCGGCATCCGTCAGGCCGGAAAGACCACGCTCGTGCGGCGCCTGCTCCCCGACTGGGACTACGTCACGCTGGAGGACCTGGACCAGCGGCGCTTCGCTGACCAGGACCCGCGAGGCTTTCTGGCCGAGCACCCCGGGCGCACCATCATCGACGAGTTCCAGCGGGTGCCTGCGCTGACCTCCTACCTCCAGGGAGCGGTCGATCGGACCTCGAACCCCGGACAGTACGTGCTGACGGGCTCGCAGTCGTACCTGCTGCAGTCTCAGGTCAGCCAGAGCCTGGCCGGACGTGTCGCGCTCCTGGTGCTGCTGCCGTTCTCGCCGGCGGAGGTCCCGCACGGGTCGGCCCGCCCGGGCCTCGACGCCGTCCTCTTCCGGGGCGGGTTCCCCGCGGTGGTGGCGTGGGACCTGCCCCCGGCGGCCTGGTACTCCTCGTACGTCTCGACCTACGTCGAGCGCGACGTTCGCCAGGTCCTCGCGGTCCGGGACCTCATCCAGTTCCAGACCTTCCTGAAGCTGGTCGCCGCGCGGGTGGGCCAACTGCTCAACCTCTCGTCCCTCGCCGTGGACGCCGCGATCAGCGTCCCCACGGCCCGCCAGTGGCTCTCGGTCCTGGAGGCCGGGCACGTGATCCGGCGGGTGGCCCCGTGGTTCGAGAATGCCGGCAAGCGGCTCGTGAAGACGCCCAAGCTGTACTTCGCGGACACCGGCCTGCTCTGCCGGCTGCTGGGGGTGGAGTCGCCCTCGGATTTGGCGCGTCATCCGCAGCGCGGGGCCGTGTTCGAGAACTGGGTGCTGACCGAGATCCTGAAGGCCTGGCACCACCGCGGGGAGGATCCCCCCGTCTGGTTCTGGCGCGACACGGAGGGGCACGAGGTCGACTTCCTGGTCCACCGCGCCGGGCGCCTGCACCCGATCGAGGTGAAGGCCGGCACCACGGTCCAGCCGGACTTCTTCAAGGGGCTCCGGTATCTTGCGGCACAAGACGCCGCGCGCGGCGTCGCTCACGGCGAGTCGGCCACGGACGGGGTCGTGGTCTTCGCCGGCGACGCCCGCCAGACCCGCGGGGGGCTGTCCGCGGTGCCGTGGAGGGAGTTGCCGGTCGCGCTGGACCGGATGCGGGGCTGACAGGGGCGTTCCGGGCCTCACGAAGCCGGAAGACGGCGTCCGTCCGGGCGCGTCCCGGCGCGTCCGGGCGCGTCCCGGCGCGTCCCGGCGCGTCCCGGCGCGTCCCGGCGCGTCGGGCCGTCACCGGGGCCCAGGGTCGAGCGCGTCGCGCAGCCAGGCCGGGAAGTCGCGCCAGGGGATCGCCAGGTTCCCGTGCGGGAGTTCGACGGGCGCGGGAACACGGCACACCAGCAGGCCGCGGTCGGATGCCTCGGCCCCGGCCAGGACCTTGAACCGCTGCAGCGCATCGACGTGGCGCGGGAGGGGGGTCGCGGTGAGCTTGACCTCGATTGGCGTGAGCCTCCCGCCGACGCGGGCCAGCAGGTCCACCTTCAGCCCGTCGTGCGACCGCCACGAGAACACGTCGGGACGCCCGCGTCCGTCGCTGCTGCGGCGCGAGCGTCAGGCTTGACGTCCGCTCGTCCCGGAAGCAGAATCACCCTGGTTCCGTGATTTTGAGTGCTGAAATGCCAATACTGCGGCGATTCATCCAGGCCCCCGACCAGAACTTCTTCCTCTTCGGACCGCGAGGCACCGGGAAGTCGACGTGGCTTCGCAGCCGCTTCCCCGACGCGCTCCGGATCGACCTGCTGGACCCGGCAACGCGACGAAGGTACGAGGCAGGGCCGGAGCGGATCATCGACGTGGTGCGTGCCGTCTCCCGGCGTCGGGTCGTTGTCGTGGACGAGGTCCAGCGTGTGCCCGCGCTCCTCCCGGCCGTCCACCTCCTCATGGAGGAGCGCCGCGACATCAGGTTCGTGCTCACGGGATCGAGCACGCGCAGCCTGCGACGTGGAGGCGAGAACCTGCTCGGGGGGCGCGCGGTGGTCGAGACGATGCACCCGTTCATGGCGGCCGAGCTGGGTGCGCGGTTCGGACTCGACTCCGCGCTGGCGCACGGCCTGGTGCCGCTCGTCACGGTGGCGAGGAAGCCGGCGAGGGTGCTCGCCGGCTACCTGGCCCTCTACGTCGAGGAGGAGGTCCGGGCGGAGGGCAACGTCAGGCGGATCGGGGACTTCGCCAGGTTCATGGAGGCGGTGAGCTTCTCGCACGGAGCCGTCCTGAACCTCGCGAACGTCGCACGCGAGTGCGGAGTCAGCCGCTCGACCGTCGAAGGATACCTGGAGATTCTCGAGGACATGCTCCTGGCGCTCCGGCTGCGGGTGTTCCGGTGCCGGGCCGAGCGCGCCACGACCGTGCACCCCAAGTTCTACCTGTTCGACGCAGGGGTCTTCCGCGCGGCGCGTCCGGCGGGCCCCCTCGACCGCCCCCAGGAAATCGACGGCGCCGCCCTGGAGGGACTCGTGGTGCAGCACCTGCGGGCCTGGGCCGCGTA
This sequence comes from Deltaproteobacteria bacterium, assembly GCA_016875475.1. Lineage (GTDB taxonomy): Bacteria > Myxococcota_A > UBA9042 > DTJE01 > DTJE01 > VGRB01. The sequence goes on along the minus strand of VGRB01000155.1, from coordinate 7,966 downwards.
CGACCAGGACCGCCGCGCCGGCCTGTACTTCTGGCGCACCCGGGCCGGCACCGAGGTGGACTTCGTCGTGTACGGGCCGTCCGACTTCGAGGCGATCGAGGTCAAGAACACGGGCGTCGTGCGTCCGGAGGACCTGCGCGGCCTGCGTGCCTTCCGCGACGAGCATCCCGAGAGCGCGGCGATCCTCCTCTACCGCGGCCGCGAGCGCCTCCGGATCGACGACATCCATTGCGTTCCGGTGGACGAGTTCCTCGCGCGGCTTCGTCCCGGCCGCCCCTTGGACGCGGCGTTGTGACGTGTCGCCTGGCCGGGGCCGACGGCGCCGGCGCGGCGCCTGCGCCATGCGCCACGTCCGGCGCGCCCTGCGCCACGCCCCGCGCGCCCTGCGCCACGCACCACGCGCCCTGCGCCACGCTCCGCGCGCCCTGCGCCACGCTTCGCGCGCCCTGCGACACGCCCCGCGCGCCCTGCGCCACGCCCCGTGCGCTCTGCGCCACGCCCCGCGCGCCCTGCGCCACGCCCCGCGCGCCCTGCGCCACGCTTCGCGCGCCCTGCGACACGCCCCGCGCGCCCTGCGCCACGCTCCGCGCGCCCTGCGCCACGCTTCGCGCGCCCTGCGACACGCCCCGCGCGCCCTGCGCCACGCCCCGCGCGCCCTGCGCCACGCCCCGCGCGCCCTGCGCCACGCACCACGCGCCCTGCGCCACGCTTCGCGCGCCCTGCGACACGCCCCGCGCGCCCTGCGCCACGCACCACGCGCCCTGATTCACGCCCCGCGCGCCACGCACCACGCGCCCTGCGCCACGCGCCATGCCCGGCGCGCCAGGAGCCGCGCGCCGCGCGGGGATGCGAGGCGTCCGCCAGCCGCTCACGGCCAGCGACGCGTCGCGGCCCTCCGCATGGCACGGGCGCGATCGGGCTAGCGGAACGGCTCGATGTCGAACGAGATCACCGCCCGCCGGAGCGTGCCGTCGCGGCCGTCTTCGCGGTAGCAGGCGTAGGTGCCGTCGCCGTGGCCCGCCCGGCAGACCACGCCGCACACGTCGCCCGCCACCACGAAGAGCCCGGCGCCTGCCGCGGACCGCGAGGCCGCCCGCGCCCGCTCGTAGCAGCCCTGCCACGAGGGCGTCGTTCCGGGCGGATCCGCCGACCTCGGGCGACAGGGGTCGGTGACCATCAGCGAGTCCGTCGGGCAGCCGAAACTGCCGAGGCGCACGCAGCGCCGGACGTTCGGGAGGGGCCCGGCCCTCTCGACGTCGACGATCAGAGCGGCGACGCGACCGGACGCCGGGTCGCCGCACTCCCGCTCCCGGCGGACCCGTGCTTCGGCTCCTGCGACGCGGTCGCCGTCCTCCCGTCGTGCCCAGCGCAGCTCGTCCATGGCCTCGGCCACCCGGGCGGCCCTGGACGAGTACAGGGCGAACGCGTGGAGCACCGAGCCCGGCCGCACCCGCAGATCGCCCGCGCCCCGGTTGTGGGTGACGAACTGCTCGATGTGCGGGAGGAACGCGGCCATGCCCGTGTCCACACCGACGACGAAGTCCGCGGGGGTCATGTCCCGAACGAGGTCGCGAATCGAAGTCATGCGGCACCTCCTTGTCCGCGATCCTGCCGGCCGGGTGCGACATCGATGCGTCTCGCACGCCGAGTGGCTCGCCTCGCCGTTCGAGCCGTCCTCGACCATCCTCGACGCGACGCTGTCGCTCTACGGGAACCACGACGTCGCGGCGATCCGGGAGCACGCGGCCCCGGTGGAGGCGATCCGCGCGAGCACGTGCGAGATCCAGGAGCACGTGAGGGACGCGCTCGATGCGGGCGCGTACCACGTCGTGTTCCTGTCGGGCGCGCCGGGCGCGGGAAAGACCCTCGTGGGTCTGGACCTCGCGATGAGGGGTGACACCGCCGCCGACGCCGTCTTCGTGACCGGCAACGCCCCCCTCGTCGAGGTGCTGAACGCCGCGCTCAAGTCGTCGTATCGCACCATGGGCAGGCGCGGCGAGTCCTGGACCCCGACCGGGTACCGGCGCACGGACGCCCCGTTCGTCGCCTCGGCCGCGACGTACAAGATCGTGAAGGCGCACAACTTCCTGGGCCGCCGCGGGCAGGCGCACGGCCAGAGGGACGGCCGCGTGCTCGTGTTCGACGAGGCGCAGCGCACCTACGAGCAGGGACGCGTGGTCCTCGGAGAGAAGCTGCGCGATCACGAGGCCGACCTGATCCTGGAGGCGCAGCGCAAGTCGTACCCGGCGGCCGGCGCCGCCGTGGTGGCGCTCGGCGGGCACAACCAGGCCATCAACCGCGGCGAGCGCGGCATCGTCGCGTGGCTGGAGGCCGCGGACCGGCTCGGGTGGAGCTTCTCCATCGGGGACGAGACACTCGCCCTCGCGGAGCTGCCCGATGCCGCGAGATGGGCCGACCACCCGCGCCGCCGCCGGCTCGTCCACGGCCACCTGCACCAGTCCATGCGTTTCTACCGGAACACGGCCGTGGAGACCTGGGTCGCCGCGGTCCTGGCCGACGACCCGCCGGGCGCGAGGGTGCTCGCGGCCGGGCTCGACGAGCACTCCTGCTCGGTGTGGCTGACGCGCTCGCTCGCGTCCGCCCGCGCGTGGGCCCGGGGCCGCGCGCTCGGGGGCGAGCGGGCCGGGATCATCGCGTCCGGCCAGGCGAGGCGGATCGCGGCCGAGGGGCTGTTCGTGGACCTCAAGCCGGACATCGCGGCGTGGATGCTCGCCCCGAGCACGGACATCCGCTCGTCGAACGCACTCGAAACCGTGCAGAACCAATACCAGATCCAGGGACTGGAGCTGGACTGGTGCATCGCCTGCTGGGACGCTGACCTGCGGCGCGAGAGGGGCGGGTGGGCCGCCTACAAGCTGTCCGGGTCGGACTGGCAGCGGGACGGCCTGATCGAGGTCGCGAAGAACGGCTACCGCGTGGTCCTGACCCGCGCGCGCAAGGGCATGGTGGTGTTCGTGCCGGCGGGGGACGCGAGCGGCGAGGACGCGACCCGCGACCCCGCATTCTACGACGGCGTGTACGCGTACCTGCGGGAGTGCGGCGCGAGGCCGCTCGCCGAAGGGGACGGCGTCACGGTCCGCAGGCCCCCCCTAGCCGCCGCCAGCCAAGAGCGGTTCCAGCCCCCAGGGTGATCGTCCCCTGCATGCGCCCGGTCCAGTAGGCCGCGCCGAAGTCCGCGGCGGACGGCCACTGGGTGCGGCCGTTGCGGTCGCCGTACGACTTGACCACCTGGTACGGGTCCTCCTGCCACTGGAACGGGCCGCCGATGCGGAAGCGGATCGGCAGGCCCTCGGCCGCGCGGGGGTTCTCGTCCGCGAACTCGCCCTTGATCGTGACGCCGAATACCTCGACCGGGCGGGTGCAGACCTCGCGGTCCGCGGCGGACAGGGGATCGACCTTCGCGGTGAAGCCGGGCGGCGGCGCGGCGATCCAGTCGATGTCGTAGCTGCGGCGCGGCTCGAAGCGGTCGTGGGCGCCGCGCGGGGGCGCGGTTCCACCGGCCGGCGCGGCTCCGCCGGCCGGCGCGGCACCACCGGCGGGCGCGGCTCCACCGGCGGGTGCGGCACCACCGGCCGGCGCGGCACCACCGGCGGGCGCGGCTCCACCGGGGGGCGCGGCTCCACCGGGGGGCGCGGCACCGCCGGCCGGCGCGGCTCCACCGGGGGGCGCGGCTCCGCCGGCGGGCGCGGGGAACGGGTGCTGCGCGGTCTCGCGCCCCATGGCGATCATGGCGTCGCGGTACGCGGGCATCCCCGGGTCGGTCGCCTCGTCCACCATCGTCGCGTACAACACCCCGAAGTAGCAGTCGTTCGCGTCCGCCAGCTCCTTGTGGCGGAACTCCTCGGCGGTCGCGCGCGCGAGGTGCGCGCGGAAGGCAGGGAAGTCCTCGGCGGAGATGCGGTTCGCGAGGTTCCAGAGCGTGGGGTAGGTCAGGCTCGGGCCGTAGTGGGACTTGCACCAGCGCGGAAGCTGGAACGATCCCATGGTGTCGACCACGGGCCGGAAGGCCACGTCGGCCATGAAGGTCCTCGCGAAGTCCAGGAACCGGGAGTCGCCGGTCAGGTAGTGCGCGGCCAGCGCCCACTGGAGCACGTACAGCGCGTCGGACCCCCGCACGGACGGCACCTGGATCCACGCGATCGGGACCTCGCCCTGGCCGTTCAGACGCATCATCACGGACACGAACCGGCCCATGAAGTCGGCCTGGTCGCCCGCGTCGAGGTCGTACTCCGGCGCGACCTCGATCGGCAGTGTGTCGGGGCAGGCGGGGTCGAACGCCTCCATGCGCTCGGGGTGCGGCTCCTCCATCACCCACGCGTGGATCGTGTCGAGCCCGGTCAGGTCGATGTCCCCCGGCTCCAGCGCGAGCCGGTCGGACCCGAGGTAGGCTGCGACCGCGTCGCGGATGTCCGGGTTCGACTGCGCGTTCCGGATCCGCATCCGCTTCAGCCGCTTCAGCGTGCACGGCACGACGCGCCGCACGGTCTCGCGCAGGGCGTCCTCGCGCGCGCCGGGGCCGAGCAGGTCGAACGCGAGCAGCAGCCCGGGCAGCGACCGCACGTACATGTCCCGCGACGCGTGGCCCATCCACTTCGCCTCGACCTTCCAGCGCTTCCCGTCGATGTCCACGCCGTCGCGGTAGTAGCCGGGCAGGCGGGCCAGGTACTCGGGCCGGATCGGGAAGTGGTCCTCCCACGCCTCGGGCGGGGTGTGCTTCACGAGCGCCTTGCCCGGGTGGCCGACCGGGTCCGGCGCGCCCTCCTCCAGCATGGCGTAGTGGCACCGCATCATCAGCCCGGGCACGCCCGTGGCCTCGTACTGGAAGACGAACGCCTCGGCCGCATCCAGCATCCGGGCGTAGTCGGCCTCCGTCCCCGTGGACGCGTACCGGGCGGCCGCGGCCTGGAGCGCGGTCCCCGTCCACCCGGACGAGTCCCAGAACCCCTCGTATCGCTGGAACTTCCGCGGATCCCCCCATACCTCCTCCGGCGTGCCGGGCGGCATGGGCTCGGTGTAGAGGAACTCGGCCTGCTGCCCCTCCATCCGGTGGTAGAGGTCGTAGTACCGGTCGTAGCGGAAGACCTGCTCCACGAACGGGTCCGCCTGCGCGCCGAACCCCCCGCCCGCGTCGTGAATCTCGCAGCGCTCGCGCGCGCCCGCCACGCAGCGTTCCTCGCCGTGGACCGCGCACGACCCGACGCCCGCCGGCAGGACGGACGCGGCAGGCCTGACGGCGAGCGGCCCGAGCACCGGCACCGGGTCCGGCGGCGGCGCGAGGCCCTCCCCGGCGACCCGCACCTCGACCGGCCCGAGCAGCCCCGCCGCCACGAGCGCGTCGTCGCCCTTGCCAGCGAACTGGCCCGACTGCCCGCCCACCAGGCGGTTCCGCGCCGGGATCGTGACGCGGACCTCGACGTCGTTCCGGCCGGGCACCGCCGCCGCCGTCACGTCCGCCTCGAACGGCGGCACGATCAGGCGGCCCGCGGGCTTCCCGTTCCACGTCACGTCGGCCGTCCCCTCGATCCGGCCCAGGTCGAGCGTCACCTTGCCCCCGACCTGGATCGGCGGCAGGTCCACGCGCGCCCGGTAGAGCCCCGGGCCCCCGCTGTGCTTCAGCGACGCGACCGTGCGCCAGTCCGCGAGGCGGTCGAGAACCAGGGACACGGCCCCGCCGGGAACGTCGTCCCCGGTCACGGACAGGGTCCACGCCGCGACCGGAACCGCGGTCGTGGCCCCCGGCGCGGGCGGCCCCGGCGCGGGCGGCCCCGGCGCGATCGCGGGGTCGTCCGGGAGCCCGCACGCGACGATCGCGCTGCCGTATGCGGGAAGGACGACCGGGACCGTGCCGGCGGCCGTCGCCGACTCGCGCGTCGCGCCGCCCGTCCACGGGTCCAGCCGGACCGGCGCGTCGCAGCCCCCCTCGACCGCGACCGAGGTGTCGATGGGCTCGCGTCCGGGATTCGACACGAACAGGACCTGCGCGCCGCCGCCGAGCCGCCGCCGGACGTGTGCGATCGCCGGTGTCGCCGTCGCGGGCGCGAGTCCGGGCGCCACACCGGCCGCGATCAGGGCCGCGGGCACGTCGTCACCCCGCGCGAGGCGCACCACCGGCGCGCCCGCCGCGGCCAGCGCGTCGATCCGCGCGGCGATCGCCGGATCGAGCGGCGTGTCCTCGGGCAGGAGCAGGCCTCTCCAGCACCGGCCCCGCACGCGCACCCCGCACGAGGCGGCGCGCGCCTCCGCGATCGATCCGGGGTCCGCCCAGTCCCAGGACCATCCGCGGGCGTGGAGGTCGTGCAGCAGCGCGTCCGCTGCCGTGATCCATGTCTCCCGCGGCCCGAGCGCGGGCGGCCCGAAGAACGCGGTCGTCATGTCGCGGAGCGCGCGAGCCGGGGACGGGTCCGCGGGGTCGAACGCGCCGCAGAACAGCGGCTCCGCGTGGTCCTCCAGCCGGACGTAGGAGGCCGGGAACCCGTGCCACGGGTACGGCACGAGCAGGTCCGCCTCGGGTTCGCCCGCGCGAAGTGCGACCTGGCAGCGCGCGACGTAGCGGTTGAACGCGGCCATGTCGCGCCAGAACGGGCTCGTCTCGCCGATGTTCTCCGAGTACGTGGACGACCCCCCGTGCGGCGACGAGAACGGGTGCCAGCCCGCCTCGCCGTACCCCCGGTCCGCGCCGAGCCGGTACGGAAAGCCGTGGTAGATCAAGTGGTCGATCCCGGCCGCGAACAGCTTGTCCGCCGCGGCCTTCATCACGGTCGGCGTCAGCGCGTGGTCCCGCTGCATCCACACGAGCGACTCGGCCGCGGTCAGGTCGCGGCCGTACAGGTGAGCCGCGGACGAGGCCATCTTGAGGAACGCGTCCGCCCCGCCCGCGTAGAGCTGCTCGGTCTCCGGGACGTCCGCGGCGCCGTAGGCGGCGAGCGTGTCGAGGTTCGCGCCGTGGGCCTGGAAGCGGAGCGCGAGGCCGCGGGCCGAGAGCCACTCGCGCGCGGTCGCGACGAACCGCTCCACGAACAGCTCGGACGCGGTCTGCCGCCAGTCGCGCCGGACCCGGTCGTCGTCCGGGCCGAGCGAGAACGCCGCGGCCACGGGCAGCGCGCCGCCGTCGAACACGTTGTTGTCCGCGCCCGGGACGAGCACCGCGGGCAGGCGCGGCACCGGGTCGTACCCGCGCCGGCGTTCGAACTCGGCCAGGAAGTCGGCCGCGAAGAAGCGCTCGTTCTTCAGCTCCAGGCTGTCCACGAACACCGCGCGCAGCGGCGCGCCCGCAAACGCCGCGAGGCCCGTCGCGTCCCCCAGCTCGCGGTCGAGGAAGCGGTTGACCTCGTCGCGGTCGAAGGGGTCGAGCAGCGCGCCCGGGCCGTCCGGGGACGACTCGAAGATCGGCGCCTCGCCGGTCGGCATGTCGAAGAACGCCACGATCTGCCAGGTCCCGTCCGGCACGTCCCACGCGAGCGACCGGTCGGCCGCGACCCGGTCGGTCAGCACCTGCACGCGCGTCCCGTCCAGCTCGACCCGGTCCGAGAAGTCGAGCAGGTCGGTCGTGCGCTCCCCCCCGGTCACCGGCGCGGCCACCACGGCGACGAGCCGCGCGAGGTCGGGGCGGAACCTCGTGCCCCCGTCCGCCCCGCCGCCGAGGATCGCGGCCACGTCGTACCACGCGGGCTTGTCCGGCTGCGCCAGGACGACCGTCGCGGGCCCGGGGCCCCGGACGCGGCGCTCGGTCCACACCAGCGTGCGCATGGACCGCTCGGCCGCGACGGAAGGCCCGCCGGTCGGCCACCCGGAGCCGAGGTTCAGGTCCACCCCGATGCCCGCGGCCCGGGCCTCGTCGAGCGCGGCCGCGAGCAGCGCGCGGAAGGACGGCGTGCCGAACGATCGCCGTCGGGCCATCTCGTCGGGGGGCGCGGCCCGGTCGAGCGCCGCGTCGATGGCCTGGGGG
>VGRB01000154.1 GCA_016875475.1 Deltaproteobacteria bacterium | reverse complement strand
TTGTCACCAGGGGGCGGGCCGCGGCGGAATCAACGCCGAGGCCCGAGGTCGCGCGGCGGCTCGGCCTGCGTCCCCACCCGCGCCAGCAGCAGCGCCAGGATCCGCTCCCCCGCCCACTTCAGCGGGCCGCGGTCCTTGATCGATCCGCGCGCGGGGTCGAGGAAGTGGGCACGAAGCGTCTCGCGCGCCGCGTCCGTCTCGCGGCGGAGGTACTGGCTCCACGCGAGGTACAGGGCCGCGGTCGAGTGGCGGGGGACCGCCTTCAGCACGCGCCTGAGATGCCGCTCGGCCTCGATCCACCGTCCCGCGTCGAACAGGATGATCGCGCCGTCGAACGCCCCCTCCAGCTCCATGCCGGGGTCGCCCGAGAACGCCTTCTGCGCCGCGATGTCGAGCCGCTGCCGCACGTCCGGGCGCTCGAGCTTCTCGACGCCCAGGACGCGCAGCAGCTCGTCCTGGAACGCGTCCGCCCCCCCGGACGAGTCGACCCCGAGGACCTGCCACCACGCGAGCGCGCGCCGCAGGTTCTCCTCGCCGTCCGGAGCGCGCCTCAGGTAGACCTCCGCCACCTCGTCGCGCCAGACCAAGACCCAGCGCGAGCGGTCCCAGTCGAGCAGCGGGAAGACCGGCGGCGGCATCACCAGGATCTCGAACGGGAAGCTCTCCCAGGCGCGCTCGATCGTCTCGTGCCGCTCCCACGGCTTGTGCGCCGCAACCATCGCCTCGCGCTCCGCGGCCGAGAAGTTGCCGCGACCGTCGGCGAACACCGTGCAGTCCGGGAAGTGGCGCCAGATCAGGTACCCCCCCCAGGACGCGAGGTGGAAGATGCGACCCTTCAACCCCATCGCCGAGATCGCGTCGGACGCGCGCTCCGGGAACGCCCCGGGCTCGATGTCCACGTCGATCTTCGCGAGCGCCTTGTCCAGACCCTTGCGCTGCCTCAGGACCGACGACTCCCAGGAGATGCCGACCAGCGCCACGCCGACCACGATGGCGGCGACGCGGCGCGGGAGCGGGACGAGCCACGCCGCGACATCGGCCCGCCAGGCCACGGCCAGCGCCGCCAGCGCCGCGGTGTCCAGGTAGATGAAGCGCGCCGATTTCGCGCCCAGCACCGCGTACGCGAGCGCAACCGCGAGGAGCGCGGGGTCCCGCGTCCGGGCGAACCCCCGCCACCCGTGCCGGACCACGCCCCACGCGATCGCGATCGTGACCAGCGCCAGTACCAGGTACGGGACTGCGCCGCAAAGGACGTGGTGCGCGGACAGGCGACCCGCCAGCTCCGGCATGAAGTAGGCGGCGGGGGGGTGCCACTCGGGGATCAGGATCGCACTCTCCTCGAGCATGGTCAGCGCGGTCGCGGCGCCGACCAGGAAGCCCGGCATGGGCAGCAGCGGGAACGTGGCCGCCGCGAACAGCAGGATCGAGGCCCGGAACGCGTCCCTGGCCGCCGCGTCCTCCGGGGCCGCGAGCCGCGCCACCGCCCGTCCCGCCATCACCGCGCCGAACGAGATGGGCAACAGCAGCGCACCGCCGGCGTGGACGTTGGCCCAGGCCATCGCGACCAGGGCCACGCCGGCGAGCGTCCACCCGCCCGCCCGCCGCGCCGCGTCCCCGGTCCGGAGCAGCACGGGCAGCACGAGCGCGCCGAACAGGAAGTTGAACGCCTCGGGCCGGACGCGCAGCCGGTCCTCCGACAGCGCGAGCGTCAGCACCAGCAGCAGCATGGCGCCGGCGCGGCCGAGGCGCAGCCGGCGGAACGCCCCGTAGAGGAGCGCGAACGACGCCATGAACAGCGCGGCGTGCAGCGCCCGGATCGCGGTGAACCCGAGCCGCGCCTCGACCTCGTAGACCAGCACCTCGTAGAGCCACTGGAACGGCGTCCAGGGCCGGGTCGGGTCCGTGGCCGAGAAGATGTCCGTGTGCGGCAGCGCGCGGTTCGCGACGATCCAGTCGCCGGTGCGGATGTGCCAGAAGACGTCGATTTCCCAGTTGGGGCGATAGACATAGACGAAGAGGATCGCGAAGAAGGCGACGAGGAAGACCGCCTCGAACAGATCCCTCAGGCGCTTGCGGAAGGTCTCGCCCGGCACCCCGTCCTACCCCCTCCGTCCGAACAGGGCCGTCCCGACGCGCACCACGGTCGCGCCCTCCTGGACCGCGACCTCCAGGTCGTGGGACATCCCCATCGACAGGCCGGCGAGCCGGCCGGCCGGCGGCCGGATCGCGTCCAGCAGCCGGTCGCGCAGCTCGCGGAGCGCCCGGAAGTGCGGCCGCGACGCCTCCGGGTCGTCCGCGTCCGGCGGCACGCACATCAGGCCCGCGAGCCGGAGCGACGGGACCTCGAGCACGCGGCGGCAGAGCGCCTCCGCCCCGGCAGGGGCCATGCCCGACTTCTGCTCCTCGCCAGCGATCCCGACCTCCACGAACACGTCCACGGCCGCCCCCGCCGGGAGCCGCTTCGCCAGCTCGTCCGCCAGCGAAGGCCTGTCGACCGAGTGGATCGCCGAGATCAACCCGGCCACGTGCCGCACCTTGTTCGTCTGCAAGGCGCCGATGAAGTGCCAGCGCGGCGCGACCCCGGCGGGCAGCCCGGAGGCCTTGCGGACCAGCTCCTGCGCGTAGTTCTCGCCGAGGTCCGCGAGGCCCGCGCGCACCGCAGCCGCCACCACGTCCGCGCCCCGGGTCTTCGTCACGCCGACGAGCGTCACGCCCGCGGGGTCGCGCCCGGCGCGGGCGCAGGCCGCCTCGATGCGATCGCGCACGGCGGCGAGGTTGGCTCGGATGTCGGAGTCGAGATCCATCGATGCTCCGGGGGGCCGCCGCCCTCGCGCACTCGGGCCGCGGGCGTTCAGGCCGCCCGCGGCCCGCCCGCTGCGAACGGGACGGGCGCGATGGCGGCGGAAGACCTAGAACGGCATCACTTCCTGCGCGCCCATCTCCTCCATCATCTCGACCACCTGGCACACGGGGAGCCCGACCACGTTGGTGTACGAGCCCGCGAGCGTCTCGACGAGGTACGACCCGACGCCCTGGATCGCGTACGAGCCGGCCTTGTCCAGCGACTCGCCGACCGACAGGTACTTCTCGATCTCGTTGCGAGACATCCGCTTGATGCGCACCGCGGTGTGGACCGCCTGGATGCCCTCCTTGCTCTTCTTCATGTCGTACAGGCAGAAGCCCGTGATCACGTAGTGGTCCTGCCCCTGGATCCGGGACAGCATCTCGACCGCCTCGGCGTGGTCCGCGGGCTTGCCAAGCATCGCGTTCCCCACGACCACGACGGTGTCCGCGCCGAGCACCCAGCGAAGCGGCGTCTCGCGCAGCAGGCCCCGCGGCACCCGCGCCGCCGTGTCCAGGTCCGGGTACAGCGTCTGCTGGATGCGCTCGACCACGGTCAGGACCTTGGTCCGCGCCATCCGCTTGACGAACGCCTCCGGGCCCTCGTCCGGGTGCGGGGTCTCGTCGATCATCGCGGGCATCGGCTTCACCGAGAAGCCGGCACGCTCGAGCAGTTCCTTTCGCCGGGGCGACGCCGACGCGAGCACCAGCTGACCTGGCATCAGGCTCTCCGAGAAGGGCGCCGTATTCTAGCGCAGTCTTCCGGCGCCCCCTACAACGCCGTGAAATCCCGCCGCTCCATCTTCCCCCGCAGGATCGACTCGAGCCTCCGGACCTCAGCGCCGAACGGCCACGGCAGGTCGGGAAGGCGGGGGCGAACGTCGCGCTCGATCGACTCGAGCACCCGCCGCAGCTCGTCCTCGTCCGTGAAGACGGACTCGCCGAGGCGGTCGCGCTCGATCGGGAGCAGGCGGACGTTGCAGCCGAGAGACCTCGCGAGGTCGAGGAACGCGGGCAGCTCGCGCCAGGTGGACCGCATGACCACGAAGCTCAGCACCACGCGCGGACGGCCGGCCATCCGGGGGGCATTCGCCAGCAGGGTCGAGAGGTTCGCGAGCACCCGCGGGAAGCCGCCGCGCGTCCCGCTGACCCGCTCGTAGGTCTCCTCGGTCGCAGCGTTGAACGACAGGTAGAACAGCCGGATGCGCGTGCGGGACAGGTCCCGGAGCAGCGACTCCCGCAGCAGGAGCGCGTTCGTGGTGATCGTGACCGCGCCGTCCGGGAAGCGGTCCGCGTCGAACGCGCGCAGCACCTCGACCATCCGGCGGGACGCGAGCGGCTCCCCCCCGGTCAGCGCGAGCATGCGCGTGGTCGGCAGCAGCGACAGCAGCTCGTCCCGGAGCGCGTCCGGCATCTCGCGAAGCTCGGGCCCGTCGCCCATCACCTCGCGCACCTCGTGCACGTCGCACATCCGGCAGCGGTTCGGGCACCGCAGGGTCGGCGAGAAGCTCAGGGACAGCGGCCTCGACGCGAGCACCTCGGCGCCGTCCAGCATCTCGCGGAGGTTCAGCAGGAGGTTGTCGAAGAACACCCGCGACGCGGGCGCCGGGATGGGGGGGATCGCGGTCTGCGGGCCGCCGTGGAACGCGGGGCACTCCCGCTTGCACGCGTCGAACGGGCGGCCGGACGCGACGGCGCGCCGGATCTCCCTCATCCCCGGCGAGTTCCACGCCGCCATCAGCGACGAGGCGCGCCACGACTCGCACCGCTCGACCACCTCGGGCCGCGGCCATCCGCCGGCGCACGGCGTGACCGTGCCGCGGATGTCGTGCGCCTCCAGCTCCTCCCACGGGAACCGGCAGCGCCGTTCGGGCCGCCGCCGCAACTCGTCGAGCAGCCGCCCGACCGCGTCCTGCCGCAGGTGGAGCGCCGCCGAGGACGGGCGGGCCGGAACACCGGCGGGCGGGTCGGCACCGGCCCCGATCGGCTCGACCGGCCGGGCGGGCAGCAGGTGCTCGTCCGTGGCCGCGCAGACGGTCGCGACCGCGCACCGGCCGCACGAGTCGAACGGGTGCGGCCGCGCCTCCGACCAGCCGCCGATCATGAAGCCGGGGTAGAGGTCCGACGTGACGCCCGGCAGGTCGAGGACGCACGGCGGGGGCGCCTGCGGGTGCGCCAGCCGGACCGCGGCCCCCGCGCGCTCCGCCTCCTCGATCGCGGCCGCGACCGCATCGCGGGCGTCGCCGTGGTCCCAGCGCACGTGCCCGCGCCGCCGGTCGAACTCCGACAGGAACCGCAGCACCACGCGGTCGGGCGCGGCGATGCGCGCCAGGGCCCGGCGCACCGTGTCCGGGGCGTCGGCGAACGACTGCGGCGTCAGCGGGACCTCGACCGCGACCCGCATCCGGTGCGCGTTGGCCGCGTCCACCAGGCGCGCGGCGCGGGACATCGTCGACAGCCCCCCGGTCAGCGCGGCGAGCCGGTCCCCGCGGGCCGCGGGCAGCATCAGGTAGAGGCCGGTGAGCCCCGCCGCGGCGAGGTCCGCGACCGGCGCCGGCGACGTGCCCGGGTGCGCGTAGGCGAGCACCTCCGAGGCGCCGAGCGCCCGCGCGCGGGCCACGATCCCAGCGATCTCGGGCCGGAGCACGTCACCGGCCAGGATCGTGATGCGGGACGCCGCGGGGACGCGGAACGAGGGGTCGAGCGCCGCGGCGAGCGGCATTCCCGCCCTGCCCCGGCCGTACATGCAGAAGCCGCACGCGAGCGAGCAGCCCTCGCCGATCAGGACGAGGTCCTCGTTGGTGGGCAGGCCCTCGATGGCCGCGACGGGCTCGTGGTGCACGGTCGGGTCCACGCGTTCCCCCGGGTGCCGCCGCATTGTACAGAGGTTCGCCCGTCCCCGTACCCGAGCCCGCCTCCGTGCGCGAGCCCGCCCCGCCCTACACCAGCGTTCCGTCCTCGACGATCACGCGGTGGAGCACCGCGCTCAGCTCCTCGAGGCGGTAGGGCTTCGACACGACGCCGCGGAACCCGTAGCGCCGGAACTCGGACATCACCGGGTCGCTGGAGTAGCCGCTCGACACGACGGCACGCGCGGACGGGTCGGCCTCCCGAAGGCGCCGCACCGTCTCGATCCCCCCCATCCCGCCCGGGATGGTCAGGTCCATCAGGACCGCCGAGAACGGCCGCCCGTCGAGCCGCGCCTTGCGCCACGCGTCGAGCGCCGCCTCGCCGTCCCCAGCCGCCTCCACGTCGTATCCGAGGTGGGCCAGCATCGCGCGAGCCACGTCCACGATCATCGGCTCGTCGTCCATCACCAGGACGCGGCCGCGGCCCTTGTGGATCGGGGCGTCCTGGGCCGCGACGGGCTCCGCCTTCCCGAGCGAGGCCGGGAGGTAGACGCGGAACGTGGTGCCCTGGCCCAGCTCGGACTCGACGAAGATGTACCCGGAGTGCTTGCGGATGATCGAGTACGAGATGGACAGCCCGAGCCCGCTGCCCCTCTGCTTCGTGGTGAAGTACGGATCGAAGATGCGCGGCAGGTGCTTCTTCGCGATGCCGATCCCGGTGTCCGTCACCGCGACGCGCACGTAGCGCCCCTCGTTGACCGGGAACGGGTGGCCGGTGCCGACCTGCACGTTCTCGGCCGCCACCCGGACGACCCCGCCGTCGGGCATCGCCTGGTCCGCGTTGATGATCAGGTTGTGGATCACCTGGCTGATCTGCCCGGGGTCGACCTCGACGGCCCACAGGTCGTCCGGCATCCGCATCTCGCAGCGAACGTCCGACCCGGTCAGCGCGAACCCGACCGAGTCGAGGATGACGCCGGCGATCGAGGAGGCCTTCCGGACCGGCACCCCGCCGCGCGAGAACGTGAGGAGTTGCAGCGTGAGGTCGCGCGCACGCGCGAGCGCCTTCTCCGCCTCGACGAGGCGCGCGTGCGGCGGCGACGCGGCGGGGAGGTCGATGCGGGCGAGGCCGACGTTCCCGCCGATCGCGGTCAGGAGGTTGTTGAAATCGTGGGCGATCCCGCCCGCCAGCACGCCGATCGAATCGAGCTTCTGGACGCGCAGCACCTCGGCCTCGAACCGCTTCTGGTCCGTCTGGTCGCGGAACACGAGGACCACGCCGATCACCTTGCTGGACGGGTCCCGGATCGGCGCGCCGCTGTCCGCGATCGCGCGCTCGGTGCCGTCGCGCGCCACCAGCACGGTCCCGTTCGCGAGCCCGATCACGCCCCCGGTCGCCAGCACGCGATCGACCGGGCTCTCGCACGGCTCGCGGGTCTCCTCGTTCACGATGTGGAAGACCTCGGACAGGTCGCGCCCCTCGGCCTCCTCCTGCGTCCAGCCCGTGAGCTGCTCCGCCACGCGGTTGACGAGCACCACGCGGCCCTCGCGGTCGGTCGTGATCACGCCGTCGCCGATGCTCCGGAGCGTCACCGCGAGACGCTCGCGCTCCGCCGCGACCGCGCGCCCGGCCGCCTTGGCCTCGGTCATGTCCCGGACGATCGCGATCGCCGAGTCCCCCCCCGCCGCGACGAAGCGCGCCTCGAAGTCGCGGACCTCGCCGGTCGGCAGCGGCAACCGGTACTCGAGTACCTGCATCGCGCCCGTCCGGACCGCCTCCTGCACGCACCGGTGCGTCTCCGAAGCGAGCCAGGGCGGGAGCGATTCGGACACGTGCCGGCCCAGGAAGGAATCCGGCGGCGCGGCCAGCTTCGAGGCGTCGGACGCGTGGTAGTCCAGGAACTTCCCGTCCACCCCGATCCGGAACATCAGGTCCGGGATCGCGGCCAGGAGAGCGCGACGCCCCTCCTCCGCGCGCCGCAGTGCGTCCTCGGCCTGCTTCCGCTCCGAGATGTCGCGGAACACGAGGATGACGCCCTGCATCCTGCCCGCGTGGTCGCGGATCGGCGCGCCGCTGTCGTCGATCGGGACCTCGGCCCCGTCCGGCCGGATCAGGACCGTGTGGTTCGCGAGCCACGCGACGATGCCGTCCCGAAGCACCCGCGCGACCGGGCTCTCGACCGGGTTGCGCGTGCGCTCGTTCACGATCCGGAAGACCTCCTCGACCGGCCGGCCGCGGGCGTCGTCCATGGTCCAGCCGGTCAGCTCCCGGGCGACCGGGTTCATGAACACCACCCGGCCCTCCTCGTCGGTCGCGATCGCCGCGTCGCCGATGCTGGTCAGCGTGACCTCCAGCCACGCCCGCTCGCTCTCGATCGCCTGCTCGGCGAGCTTCCGCTCGGTGATGTCCTTGACGATCGCCTCGACGACCCGCGTGCCGGTCTCCGGGTCGTCGACGACGAACGAGTCGTGGAGGACCCACCGGTCCTGGCCGGTGAGCGTCCTGAAGTGGTACTCGAACCCGTGGATCTCCCCGTGCTCCTCGAGCGCCTTGCGGACCGAGCCCTCGCGCTCGGTGTAGACCATCAGATCCCGAAGGCAGCGTCCGACCAGCTCCTCGGGCTCGCACCGCATGTCGAAGATGCGGACCAGCCCGCGGTTCGCGACCAGGATGCGGCCGCTGTCGAACCCGTACCGGTACACGCCGTCCCGCGTGAACTCCAGGAGACGCCGGAACAGATCCTCCATCCGCTACACCCCCCCGCTGGGGGTCCGTCCGCCTCGACCTGCCAGCGAGTATACCTCGTGACGCTCCAGCACCTCCCGGACGTCGCGGTACCGTCCGTACAGGTCGTCGTACAGGGCGTGGCGGTCCGGGTCCGGATCGATCCGGCGTTCGGCGCGCGCCATGGCGGCGGAGGCGGCCGCGACCGAAGGGTGCGCGCCCGCCCCGGCCGCGGCGAGCATCGCGGCGTCCAGGTGCGACGGCACCGCGACCGGCACGCCGAGGACGTCGGCGAGGACCCGGTTCCACGCCCCGACCATGGCGCCGCCGCCGGTGGTGCGGACCTCGGCCGCCCCGAGCCCCGACGCCGCGAGCGGCTCCACGATCCGCCGCGTCTCCAGCGAGACCCCCTCGACCACGGCGCGGGCCATGCACTCGGGGCCGTGCCGGTCGCGGAGCCTCAGGAACGCGCCGGTCGCGTCCGGGTTCCAGTGGGGGGCCGAGGACCCGCCGCACAGGTACGGGTAGAACTTCACGGACGTCATCCCGCAGTCCACGGCCGCTGTCAGCGCAGGCACGTTCCGACCTCCTTTCGCGGGCGTCTGTCGCGGCGATTAGAGCGCGGGGCCGGGGGGCTGTCAACCGCGTGCAATCCCACCGATCGCCGCCCGGGCCGCGTCGAGGATCCGATCCGCGGTCCCGCGGCCGAAGAAGTTCATGGCGTTCTCGTAGACCGCCATCTCGCGGCACGACCCGGGCGGCGGGACGCGCGCGTAGGCCTCGCGGGGGTGGACGTAGCCGACGTAGCCGTCGGTCTGCGACGCGGCGACCGGGACCGGGATGCCGGCGGCCCGCGCGGCCGCCTTGATCGCGAGGCCGACGCCGACGCCGAGGTCGGCCGGAGTCCCGACGACCGCGAAGTCGCCGACCCGCAGCGCCTGGATCGGGACGGTCCGCGGCACGGACCGCACCAGCGCGTTGAACAGGGCGCGCAGGGGCAGGTCCAGGCGACCGCGCCAGACCTCGTCGTCGAACGCGGGCCGCGAATCGGGCGGGCCGAGCACGAGATCGGCCGAGGCGTGGGCGAGGAGCGGGCGGTCGCCGGAGGAGGCGCCGGACGGCCCGGCGGGCGACCCGGCGGACGAGCCGCCCGACGAGCCGCCGGACCCGCCCGCGGGCGGCGGCGCCTGGCGGGCGAGGTTCAGCGCGGACGAGGCGAGCGGCGCGGCCATCATGGTGAGGTTCCGGTCCGCGGACAGCGACTTGTCGTCGGGGAACAGCACGTCCACGCCGCCGAGCGACCCTTGCACGAACATGGCGAACGCGACGTCGCGCTCCAGCAGCCGGCAGGCCTCGCCCGGGAAGTCGGCCGACGCGGCTCGGTGGTCGCGCTCGCCCACGATCACCGGGTGCGCGGAGTAGCTCAGGACGATCGCCTCGTCCGACTCGCGCACCAGCCGCAGGACCGACAGTTCCTCGTCCTTCGGGCCGGCCGGGTCGCGGCGGTTGCCGTTCAGGCCCGGGAGCAGCGCGGACGCGGCACGCGGCGCGGCCGGGGCGAGGCCCGCGATCGCGGCGCGCGCGGCGCGCTCGGCCGCGTCCAGGACGTGCGGCAGGGCCCATGGCCGGGGCGCGCCCATGAACCGGCGCGCGAGGAACGACCCCCACAGCCCTCCGAGCGACGAGTGCGTGTGGGTCGCGTGCGCCACGACCTCGGCGCCCGTCTGCGCCAGCCGGTCGCGCAGGAGGGCCCCCATCTCCTGCGTCACCAGCAGCAGGTCCCAGGCGACCAGGACCGCGGTCCGGCCGTCCTCCCGCAGGGCAAGGGCGCGGGCGAACAGCGGGTCGCGGACCCGGTCCGACAGCCTCTCGGACCAGTGCGCGTATCCGGCCAGCGGGAAGCGGCCCGACGGCGTGAACTCGACCTTCGCGAAGCCTGCCTCGAGCATGCGTCCTCCCGGGGGCGGTTCGCCCCGCTCTCGCGCGCCGGATCATAACCCCTGCGCCCCTGTACCGTACCCGACCCGGAACCCGTGCCCGCCGGGGCCCGACGATCTGGGGCAGTCTGTTCCTGAGGAATCCCCTCATGATCGGCAGCCGAAGGGAGTCGGGTAGTTGCGTGCGCGGCGGGCGTCGGGCCAGCGGGCCTCACATCTGGCCCGCGGCCCGGCGCGCCCGGTTTGCGGGGATACATCGGAGTCCAGAGCCCGTTCAGCTTGACGCCGGCCGCCGCCGGTGCTATCTGTTCCCGCCTTTCGAGGCGCGCACCCGGGTGCGCGGGCCCGGTCGGTTGCCGGAAACACCCGCAGTTTGACCCGGTTGCAGTGATGGAGGACGCCAGATGGACTACCCGGTGGTGAGGGCGAAGGATCGGCCGTTCAAGGGCAAGGGGTTCGCGCGCAAGGTGCGGCAGCTCGGGTACCTGCCCGCCGTGATCTACGGCCAGGGCACGGCCGCGCGGCCGCTCGTCGTGGACCCGAAGACCATCGTCGGCGTGCTCACCGGGCCGCGCGCGATCAACACGGTCGTCCGCCTGGAGATCGAGAAGAAGGACGGGAAGGACGAGTGCCTCGCCATCGTGCGCGAGTACCAGATCCACCCGGTGAAGCGCGCGCTCGAGCACTGCGACTTCCAGATCGTCGACGAGTCCACCGAGATGACGATCAAGGTGCCGATCCGCACGACGGGCCGGTCCGAGGGCGAGAAGGTCGGCGCCGTGCTGAACATCGCCCTGCGCGAGGTCTCGGTCCGCTGCAAGGCGCCGGACGTGCCCGAGGCGATCGTCGTGGACGTCACGCCGCTGCAGCTCAACCAGGCGATGCTGCTGTCCGATCTGCCCTACCCGGCCGGGACGCGGCCGGTCTTCGTGAAGGACCGCGCCGCCATCACCGTCCGCATGCCGAAGGCCGAGAAGGTCGAGGAGGCCGCGGCGGCCGAGGGCGAGGCGGCTCCGGCCGAGGGCGAGGCTCCGGCGGCCGAGGGCGCTGCCCCGGCGGCGGGTGCCGAGAAGAAGGCCGAGGCGCCTGCCGGGAAGGGCAAGTAGTCGCGAGGGAGCCCCCCCCCGCCCTCGCGCGGCGGCGTTGAAGCCGCCGCCGGGCGCGCGACGTCAATCGGCCGGGCGTGGGGGGGGAGGCAACAAGTGAACGACCCTCGTCTGAAGACGAGGGCTTCGCGGCGCCGCGCCGACCGGAGGTCGGCGATTCGCGGCGCCGGGTTGAGCCGCAGGGACCCCTGAGAG
>VGRB01000153.1 GCA_016875475.1 Deltaproteobacteria bacterium | reverse complement strand
CCTCGACCACCGCCACGACCGCGCGGAGCGAGTCCTCGCGCTCGTGCAGCTCCTCGACCGTGAACGCGCGGACCAGCAGCTTGACCTCGACCTTCGTCACGTCGCCGCGCACGTCGTAGGCGTGCAGGTACGACTGCCGGCCCTCGGTCGTCTCGGGCAGGGCGGGCTCGGGCAGACGCGACACCAGCGCCGCTGCGGCGCGGACCGCGTTGACCATCCTGCCCTTCGCGTAGCCGGGGTGGACGTCGCGCCCCTCGACCACGACGAGCGCCGAGTCCGCGCAGAACGTCTCGTCCTCGACCTCGCCGAGGTCCGACCCGTCGAGGGTGTAGGCGTACTTCGCGCCGAACGCGCCCACGTCGAAGTGCTCGGTCCCGCGGCCGACCTCCTCGTCCGTGGTGAACGCGACGCGGACCCTGCCGTGCGGGAACTCCGGGTGCGCCCGGAGCCAGGCGACCGCGGTCATGATCTCGGCGACGCCCTTTTTGTCGTCCGCCCCGAGCAGGGTGGTGCCGTCCGTCGTGACGAGCTGATGTCCCTTGCAGGCCGCGAGGTTCGGCTCCTCGGACGGCCGCAGCACCTGGGTCGGGTCCCCGGACAGGCGGATGTCGCCGCCGTCGTAGCGGTCGATCACGACCGGCTTCACGCCCGCCCCGACGGTGCCGAAGTAGGTGTCCACGTGCGCGAGGAGCCCGATCGTCGGGACCGTGCCCGCGGCCGGGTGGCCCTGCGGCAGGTTCCCGGGCACGGTCGCGAACACGTAGCCCCACTCGTCCATGGCCGCGTCGGCGCAGCCGAGGGCGACCAGTTCGTCCACCAGCATGCGCGAGAGGTCCTTCTGGACCGGGGTGGAGGGGCTCGCGGTCGAGTTGTCGTCCGAGCGGGTGTCCACGCGGACGTACCGCAGGAAACGATCGAGCATCTCCTTCCGTTCTTCCGCCGTCAGCCTGATCGGGTCCACTTCGCCGGCCTCCGCTCGGGGGTCAAGGTGCGGGCGTAATGTAGCACAGGCGATCCGCGCTGTCCCCCGGCCCGCACGGCAGGCGGTCCCGAACGACACCCGTCGAGATACGTACCCCACGCCCCGGACCCCGCCAGGCCCCCGGGGCATCGATCGGAGGGGGGCGCGGCTCGCCCCCCTGCCCGCCGCCCCGCGTTGCGGGGCGCGGGCCACCCCCCTTGCGCGGCCGCCTTGCGGCCGCCGAGCGCTCCGCGCCACGGCGCGGAGCGCTCGGCACACCCAATCCTTGACGCTCCCCGGCGGGTGGCGGAAACTCCGATGGGGCCTGCCTGCCCCCGCGCGGAGGAACGTCATGAGGCTCGTCGGAACGGTCCTGGCCATGGCCCTGGCGACGGCGTTCGTCGCCTGCACCGCCGCCTCCACATCGGGGACCGCGGAGGACGCGGCGCCCGAGCAGGCCGGCACGGACGATCCGGGCGACGCGACGGCGCCGGACCCGGATCCCGCCGACGCGGCGCCGGAGGTCGCGGAGGCCCAGCCGGACGCGGGTGCCGAGGCCGAGACCGGGCCGGAGGCGATCGACCCGGACGCGTACCCGGACGGCATCTGCCCCGGCTGCGCGGGCCACGCCTGCGCGAACTCCGGAGACTGCTTCAGCGGCGCGTGCGTCGAGACGATGCACGGGTCGGTCTGCTCCGAGACGTGCTCGGGCGAGGGCACGTGCCCGGAGGGATGGATCTGCGCGCCGTTCGCGGGCGCCGGCGACCCGATGAACGTCTGCCTCGACCCGTTCTCGCTGCTCTGCCGGCCGTGCAGGGCGGACGCCGACTGCCTGCCCGCGGTCGGGGCCGCGCCGGGGAAGTACGCGTGCGTCGATCACGGGGCCAAGGGCCGCTTCTGCGGGGCGCCGTGCGGGAAGGACGAGGACTGCCCCGAGGAGTGGTCGTGCGAGGAGCGGGACGGGACCGCCGGGAAGACGAAGCAGTGCGTCCCGTCCTGGGGGCAGGGGTGCAAGTGCACGGAGAAGTACGAGAAGGCCGGCTACACGACGACGTGCTGGGTGCAGAACGCGCTCGGCCGCTGCGAGGGCGAGCGGACCTGCGCGGACGACTGCGACGCGGGGATCCCGGTCGACGAGACGTGCAACGGCAAGGACGACAACTGCGACGGGAAGACGGACGAGAAGGTCCCGGAGAAGTCGTGCACGCGGAAGAACGGGTTCGGCTCGTGCAAGGGCCAGACGGCGTGCGTGGGGGGCGAGGAGCGGTGCGATGCGCCGGAGCCGGCCGCCGAGGTGTGCGGCGGGCTCGACGACGACTGCGACGGCGACGTGAACGACGAGGACGCGGTCGGCTGCACGCCGTTCCACGAGGACCAGGACGGCGACGGCCACGGGGCGGCGGACGGGCCCACGCGGTGCCTCTGCGTGGCGGAGGCGCCGTGGACCGCGACGGTGGGCGGCGACTGCAACGACGGCGACGCCGCGTTGAACCCCGGGGCGACCGAGGCGTGCAACGGGCGTGACGACGACTGCGACGGGGCGACGGACCCGGACGGCTCGCAGGGCTGCAAGGCGTGCTGGCCGGACGCGGACGGCGACGGGTACGGCGGCGCGGCGACGACGGCGTGCGTGTGCGCGACCGGCGAGCTTCCGGCCGGGTGCGCGGCCAAGGGGGGGGATTGCAGGGACGACGACCCGGCGGTGCACCCGGGAGCCGCCGAGGTCTGCAACGGCAGGGACGACGACTGCGACCAGGCGTCCGACCCGGAGGGCGCGGGCGGCTGCGTCCCCTGGTACCAGGACGGCGACGGGGACGGCTACGGCATGTCCGGGGTCGCGAAGTGCCTGTGCGACGCGACCGGCCTGTTCCGGGCCACCAGGGGCGGGGACTGCGACGACGGCGACAACGAGGTCCACCCGCAGGCGACCGAGAAGTGCAACGGCAAGGACGACGACTGCGTCGGCGGCAAGGACGGCGAGAACGCGGCCGGGTGCGCGGTGCGATTCGCGGACGGGGACTCGGACGGCTGGGGCCTCGCGACCGACTCCAGGTGCCTGTGCGCCCCGACCGGCGCCTACACCGCGGGAAAGAGCGGCGACTGCGACGACGCGGACAACGGGGTGAACCCGGGCGCCAAGGAGTCGTGCAACGGCAAGGACGACGACTGCACCGGCGGCGCGGACCCCGAGGGCACCGCCGGGTGCACCGAGCTGTGGCTCGACAACGACGGCGACGGCTTCGGCGATCCGACCAGCCACAAGTGCCTTTGCGGACCCACCGGCGCGTGGAAGGTCGCGAACGACAAGGACTGCTGCGACAAGGACGCGGCCGCGAAGCCGGGGCAGACCCAGTTCGCTTCCGCCACGAACGCCTGCGGGTCGTGGGACTACAACTGCGACGGCAACGCGCAGAAGGAGAAGACCGGGATGGGGTCCTGCGACTTCCTCACGTGCTCGAAGAACGAGGGGTGGGCGGACGCGGTCCCCGAGTGCGGCGTCACCGCGGCGTGGCTCAACGGCTGCACGTGGATCCTCGGGTTCTGCGACAAGAAGAAGGACAACCGGATGCAGCGATGCCTGTAGAGCCCTTCCACTACGCCTACTTCCACGGATTCGCCTCCAGCCCGGACTCGCGCAAGGGCAACCGGCTCGCCCGCGAGTTCGCGCGGCTCGGCGTACCGCTCGAGCGGCCCGACCTGAACGCGCCGTCGTTCGCGCGGCTGACCGCGACCGCGATGCTCGGCGCGGCGGACGCGATGCACGCGGCCGGCGACCCGGGCGCGCGGTGGCGCGTGGTGGGTTCCAGCATGGGCGGCTGGCTGGCCGCGCTCTGGGCGTCGCTCCACCCGGGCCGCGTCGATCGCCTCGTGCTGCTCTGCCCGGCGTTCGACATGCCCGGCCGCTGGCCCGCGATAGTCGGCCCGGGCGGCTGGGAGCGATGGCGCGAGGCGGGCGAGACGCCGCTGCCCGACCACCGCGGCGTGCCCGTGCCGGTCCACTTCGCGTTGAACGACGACCTCGCCCGCTGGCCGTCCGTGCCCGAGACCGGCTGCGACACGCTCGTCATCCACGGCAGCCGCGACGAGACGGTCCCGGTCGAGTCCTCGCGCGCCTACGCCGCCGCGCGCCCTCGCGTCCGCCTGATCGAGGTGGACGACGGCCACCTCCTGGCGGACTCGCTCGACCTCGTGGTCCGGGAATCGCTGGCGTTCTTCGGGCTTCCCTTGGCGTGAGGCGCCACTCCCTCAGAACGCGGCGGAGATAGACACCCCGGGCACCGGGCCGGCGGGAACGCCGAGGACCGGCACCAGCAAGGCGCCGGTCGTCAGCAGCGCGGCCAGGACGCCGAGAGCGTTCCCTCTCATGTCGCGCGCTCCACCCGGCGAGCGGCAGACGAGCGTCCGCCGCGGCGACGTCAGTTGCAGTTCCGCGTGCAGCGCCACGCGCCCCAGCTGCCCCAGTCGCGGCGGCAGCACTCGGTCGTGGTCGGGTTGCCGTCGTTGCAGTTCGCGTTCGAGCCCGCGCAGTCGCAGTTGTTCACGAACTGGGTGTGGATGCACCCGATCGCCGGGCTGCACTGGTCGTCGCGCGTGCACTTCACGTTGTCGTTGCAGTTCACCTGCTGCGTGAGCTGGCACTCGCCGCCCGCCGTGCACTGGCCGGCCGCGAGGCACTTGTTGTTCGTGTCGGTGCAGGCGGTGCCCGCGGGCTTGTAGCTCGGCACGCCGCAGCCGATCTGCGGCGCGCAGTAGTTCTCGGTGCAGGTGTTGCCGTCCTCGCAGTTGCGCGCCTGGCCGATGCACTGGCCGCCCGAGCACTTCGAGTTGACCGTGCAGAGGTCCTTGTCGGGGCAGGAGTTCGTGTTGTTCGCGAACACGCAGCCGGTCGCCGGGTTGCACGAGTCGTCCGTGCAGACGTTGCCGTCGTTGCACGTGATCTTGGCGCCGGCGCAAGTGCCGCCGCCGCACACGTCGCCGGAGGTGCAGGCGTTCGAGTCGTCGCACAACGCGACGTTGTTCACGTGCGTGCACCCGGTCGCGGCCTCGCAGCCGTCGTCGGTGCAGGCGTTCCCGTCGTCGCAGTTCGGCGGGGTGCCCGGCACGCAGGCGCCGTCCGCGCAGGCGTCGCCGACGGTGCAGAGGCTCCCGTCCTCGCAAGGCAGCGCGTTGTTCGGATACCGGCAGCCGGTGATCGGGTCGCAGGTGTCGTCGGTGCACGGGTTGCCGTCGATGCACTCCATCGGCGTGCCGGACGCGCAGGCGCCGTCCTTGCACTGGTCCGCGAGCGTGCAGACGCTGCCGTCGTCGCAGGGGAGCGCGTTGTTCGTGAACACGCACCCGGTCGCGACGTCGCACGTGTCGTCGGTGCAGAGGTTGCCGTCCGTGCAGGTGATCGCGGTGCGGATGCACTCGCCCGTGGCGGGGTCGCAGGTATCCGCGGTGCAGGCGTTCGCGTCGTCGCAGCTCTTCGTGGAGTTGAGGCACCCGACCGCCGCGTCGCAGGAGTCGACCGTGCACGCGTTGTAGTCGTTGCAGTCGAGCCCCTCGTACCGGCACCCGTAGCCCGCGGTGCAGATGTCCTTCGTGCAGGCGTCCTTGTCGTCGCAGTCGAGCGTGCCGTACGGGACGCACTTGCCGGCCTCGCACAGGTCCGCGGGCGTGCAGGGGTCGAAGTCGTTGCACGTGCCCGTGCGCGGCGCGAACACGCAGCCGGTCTTCGTGTCGCACGAGTCGTCGGTGCACTGGTTGTTGTCGTCGCAGTCCGGCACGCCGGTGCCGGCCACGCACTTGTTGTCCACGCAGGTGTCGCCGAGGGTGCAGAGGTTCCCGTCCTCGCAGGCGCCGGTGCGCGGCGTGAAGGAGCAGCCCGACGCGGGGAGGCAGAGGTCGTTGGTGCACGGGTTGTAGTCGTTGCACGCGATCGGGGTCCGCTTGCAGACGCCCGCCTCGAGGTCGCAGCGATCCGTGGTGCAGAGATCCTGGTCGTCGCACTCGATCTCGCTGCCGCACTTCACGCAGCCCGGGATCGTGGTGAACGCGCAACCGGTCGCGGCCACGCAGGTGTCGGCGGTGCATGGGTCCGTGTCCCTGCACTCGATCATCGCACCGCCGGCGCACGCGCCGTCCGAACACGCGTCGCCGTCCGTGCACTTGTTGCCGTCGTCGCACGGCTCCGTGTTCGGCGGGTTCGAGCAGGTCTTGGTCGCGTCGTCGCAGACGTCGTCCGTGCAGGGGTTGCCGTCGCCGCACTCGGCGCCGACCGTGCACGGCTTGCAGGCCGGGATCGCCGTGTGGACGCAGCAGCCGGACACGAGGTCGCAGGCGTCGGTCGAGCACGGGTCCGCGTCGGCGCAGCCGGCGTCGTCCGTGCAGGGCGCCCCCTCCATCACGCTCGAGCAGCCCGCGACCGCGTCGCAGCTGTCGATCGTACACGCGAGCCCGTCGTCGCACGACACCGGGACGTGCTTGCAGTCGCCGCCGACGCAGGTGTCCGCCGTGCAGGCGTTCGCGTCGGCGCAGTCGATGTCCAGCGTGCACACGTCCGTCTTCACGTGCCGGCAGCCGACGCCGGACGTGCAGCTGTCGGTGGTGGTCGGGTCGTTGTCGTCGCACGGGTCCGACGGGTGGACGCACTGGTGGGTGCCCGGGTCGCACCGGTCGATCGTGCAGACCTCGCCGTCGGCGCAATCAGTGTCCGAATCGCAGGGGCCGCAGTTCGGGATCGGGTCGTACCGGCACGCACCGGTCGCCGGATCGCAGTAGTCGTCCGTGCACTCGTCGTCGTCGCCGCAGGCGATCGGGAGCGCCACGCACTGCGTCTCCGTGCACGCGTCCTTGCCCCTGGTGGTCGCGCACGAGGCCGGGTCGCACAGGTCGCCGGTGTAGCAGTCGGTGTCCGCCACGCAGGTCGCGGTGCACTGGCAGGTGAACTCGCACCGGCCGTCGTCCGTGCACGTGTCGTGCGTGCACTCGTTCCCGTCGTCGCACGTCCCGTCATCGGGGCAGTCCACGCACGGCCCCGGGACCGGCAGGTGGTCGCACTTGCCGCTCACGCAGGAATCGCCCGTGCAGCCGTCGCCGTCGTCGCACTCCGCATCGGCGGCGCACGGCTTGCAGCCCGAGATCGCGGGGAAGACGCACTTCCCGCCCTCGCAGCGGTTCTCCGTACACCCGTCCTGGTCGTCGCACTGCGCGGCATCGGCGCACTCCGGGACCTCGTCGGGCAGATCGGCCGGGAGCTCCGTCGGGAGTTCCGTCCCGCCTTCCGGACCGCGGTCCTCGACCTGCTCCTCGACGGTCACGTCCTCGGAGCCTGGCCCAGCCTCGGCGACGTCCTGCTGCCCGCTGGTCTCGACCCCGGGGGACGTCCCCGAAGTGCCGCCGCAGGCGGCGAGCGCGAACGCAGGAACCGCGAACACGGCGACCCACGCGAATCGATGCAGACGCTTCATGGCGGTTCTCCCTCGATGGCCTCTTCGCGCCCCAACAGCGCGGCGGAACCATACCGGAATCGCGAGGGGATTTCAATGACCTGCGCCGCCTCCGCAACACGCCCGCAACACGGCCGCGACGCGTCCGCCGCCGGGCGCGACGCGTCCGCCGCCGGGCGCGACTCCGACCCCGCGACCGGCGGGCGTGCAGGCGGATCGGGCGGAGTAGGCACGGCCGTCCGGTAGTCGAGCAGGGGCCCGAGTCTCCGGACGCCCTTCGGGCCGATCCCGCGGATCCGGCGCAGGTCGGCGGCCGACCGGAACGGCCGCCGCTCGCGCGCGGCCACGATCTGCGCCGCCCGCTTCGGTCCGATGCCGGGGAGGCTGCACAACTCCTCCTCGGATGCGAGGTTCACGGCGACGCGGGGCCGCTCCGGGGGGGGACCCGCCGCGAGGCGGGCTGCGGCGAGGCGCGCCGCGACCGCACTGCGCCCGGACGGCGCCGCCGTCACCGCGTGAGAGACGCCCTCCACCGCCGCGATCACCCCGAGCACCGCGAGCACCACGTGCATTGCTCCGCCTCCTGGCGCTGCGTTCGTTGGCGACCAACTGCGGCCGTCACGTTCCGGATGCCGGGCTTCTCCATCCCGGATGCCGGGCTCCTGCATCGGGCGTGCCGAAGGCCGGCATCAGCACAACCCTACGTTTCGACTGCAATTGCATCGGGAATCCCCCGACCCTGGCGGCCGCGCGTTGGACTCATGTCCAACTTGTCCAACTTGTCCAACGCGGCAACAGAGCGCAATGCGGGCCAGGCCCTTCCCGGCTCCGGCCGAGGTCTCGATGGAGTCGCCGACAACGTACATGTACCCGTCGCCGGCCGCACCCCGGTCAGGGCGCCGCGTGCGCCCGGCCCCTTCCAGTCCAGGGTGGGCCGCGGCGCGTCTGCCAGACGCCTTCCTAACCCACGTCGTCGTAGGGCCGCGCGCGGAAGCGGACGCCGAGCGTGGCCTCGGCCAGCCGGCGGCAGGCCTCGACGTCGAGCCCCGGCAGCGCGACCGCGGTCGCCCAGACCTCGGGCAGGACCTCGCGGGCCCGGCGGAGGAAGTCGCACACGGCGTGGAAGGCGGCCTCGCCGTGCCGCGACGGGCAGATGCGCGCGTAGGTGGCCGCGTCGGGCGCGTTCAGGCTCACGCTGACCACGTCCACGAGCCCGGCCAGCTCGGCCGGCACGTCGCGGCCGTGCACCAGGGACGCGAGCCCGTCGGTGTTCACGCGGATCCGGACCCCGGGCCGGCCCGCCTTCAGCCCGCCCGCGATCGCGCGGACGTCGTCGAGCCGGAGCAGGGGCTCGCCGTACCCGCAGAACACGACCTCGCTCCGGCGGCCGGGGTCCTCGGCCTCGATCGCGGCGACGATGGCCTCGACCGGCGGGTCGCGCCCCACGCGGAGGTCGTGGCCCTTGACCGTGTAGTCGCTGCCGGGGCCGCGGGCCCGCCGGTGCTTCCCGCAGAACGTGCACCGGAGCGTGCACCGGTTCGTCATGTTCACGTAGAGGGAATCGCGGATCACGTACGCGAGGCGCGGCGCGGACGCGCCCTCGGCGGCGATGCCGAACAGGCGCTCGGCGTTCACCCGGGTCACCCGCGCGACATCCTCTACCGACAGGCACTTCAGCGCGGCGATCGCCTCGACGGTGTGCCGCACGTGCGCGGGCTCGTTGCGCCTTCCGCGGAACGGCACCGGCGCGAGGTAGGGCGAGTCCGTCTCGACCAGCAGCGCGTCCACCGGGAGCGACCGCACCGCGTCCAGGAGCGGCTCCGCGTTCCGGAACGTCACGACCCCCGGGATCGACAGCAGGAAGCCCATGTCGCGCCACGCGCGCGCCGCCTCCGCGCCCGACGTGAAGCAGTGGATCACGCCCGGCGGGTCGGGCAGCGGCACGGAGCGCAGGACCTCCAGGCAGGCGGCCTCGGCCTCGCGGCAGTGGACGACCAGGGGCAGCCCGGCCGCGGTCGCGACCCCGATCTGCCGCCGGAACGCCGCGACCTGCCCCTCCCGGGACGAGAAGGCGTAGTGGAAGTCGAGCCCGGTCTCGCCGACCGCGACCACCTCGGGCTCGCCGACCAGCCGCGCGAGGGTCTCCCATGCCTCCGGCCCGGCCCGGTCCGCCTCGTGGGGGTGCACGCCGACCGCGGCGCGGATGGGGGGGCCGCGGCCGTCCGCACCCGGGTGCCGCCGGGCGCACTCGACCGCCTCGGTCATGTCGGCGCCGGTCGCGCCGGACCCGATCGCCACGATCCCGACGACCCCGGCCTCGGCCGCGCGAGCGACCACCGCCTCGACCTCGTCGCCGAAGGACCGCCGATCCAGGTGTGCGTGGGAATCGAAAAACATCACAACCCGGAAGGCCCCCTGCGCGGCCCGTCACCCGCGCGCCCTCGGGCCGCGACGGGATGCCGTCGCGGCCCGCCTCGACGAACTGGACGGACGCGCGGGTGACGGGGGACTGCTAGTCCTCCAGCCCCTTCAGTTCCGCCGGGTCCTCGTCTGCCTCGCCCTCGGCTCCGTCGTCCGGCTCGACGGCCTGCGCGTTCCCCTGCGCCGCCGCCGTCCCCCCCTGCCCCGCGGGCCTGCCGAGCGGCTTCACCTCGTCGAGCGGCACCTCGATCATCTGCCCCGGCCCGAGGGACACCTTCACGGCCCGGCGCATGACCAGCAGTTCCTTGACCTTGCCGTCGCCCTTGGGCGTCGAGACCATGCTCCCGGTCTTCGGGAACTCCTTCATCATCTCGACGTAGACGTCCTGCTCGTACGCGAGGCAGCACATCAGGCGGCCGCACAGCCCGGACACCTTCTGCGGGTTCGGGACGAGCCCCTGCACCTTGGCCATCCGTATGGTCACGGCGGCGAAGTCGCGCAGGAACGTCGAGCAGCACAGCGGGAGGCCGCACGGCCCGAGCCCGCCCGTACACCTCGCCTCGTCGCGCACGCCGACCTGGCGCAGCTCGATCCGCGCCCGGATCCCGGACGCGAGGTCGCGCACCAGCGATCTGAAGTCGATCCGTCCCGGCGCGGTGAAGTAGAAGATGACCCGGGAATCCCCGTGGGTGACCTCGACGTCGGACAGGTGCATGTCCAGGCGGTGCCGCCGGACCTGCCCGATGAACACCGCACGGGCCTCCTCCTCGCGCGCCTTGTCGCGCGACAGCACCGCCGCGGCCTCGGCGGGCGGCACGCGCCGTACCACCCGCGAGTAGCGGTCCGGCGTCAGGGTGCTCCGCGCCGAGTCCTGGAGCGCCCGCGCGTGCACGTCGCCCCGCTCGGTCTGCACCAGTACCACGTCGAGCGCCGAGAACCGGACCTCCTCGGACGCGGCCAGCACCACGCGCCCGGTGTGCTGGAGCCGCACCCAGCCCGCCTCGACGACCCGCGAGCCCGCGCCGCGCGTCACCGCAAGGCTGCCGAGCGACGTGGCCGGGGACGGCGCGTGCCGGCCGCAGTCGCCGCACTCCGGCCGCCCTTCCCTCCGCCGCCCGCCGCGACCCTCGCCGCCGCGGTCGTGCCGGCCCTCGCCGCCGCGGTCGTGCCGGCCCTCGCCGCCCCTGCCCTGGCCACCGTGTGCGTCCATTTCGAGAACCTCTCTGCCCCACAACCGGATCGGGCGGGCTCCTACAGGGTCAACGGCCTTCCGCCGGGGCCGCCGGCTGTCCCGGCGGCGCCACGGGCTCGAGCGTCGCCGACACCGTCTGGGTGCGGTCCCGCTGGATGTTGACGTTCCGGATCCAGCGGTCGTATCCCGACTTCTCGAGCCGCAACAGGTACTTCTTGGTCTCCAGCCGGAGCTTCTCCTTGAGCGGAGTCACGCCCGAGGGGACCTCGTCGAGGAACACCTGGACGCCGTCCGCCGGCTCCGTCTTGACCTCAAGGAACCCGAACAGGAGCTTCTTGCGGACGGGCACGCTCGCCTCGACCGGCTCGCCCTCCCTGACCGTGACCTCCGCGGTCGCGTCCTCGTAGTCCGGGTGACGCAGCAGCAGCCGGTACGTCCCCGCGACAAGCTTCATGTCGGTCAGCGGCGTCCGCCCGATAAGGCCGCCGTCCACGAGGACCTCCAGCCCGGTGGCCTCGGTCTTCACCGTCAGCGTCCCGGTCTGCTTCGCCTCGCACGCCCCGATCGCGGCCCGCGCGTTCCTCACCTCGGGGTCCTGCGGCGACAGGTAGAGGAAGCCCCGGAACATCAGGATGACGTCCCGGCACTTGTTCAGGTGCTTCGCGATGTTGCCCGCCCC